>JAEEIC010000109.1 GCA_016281165.1 Bacillota bacterium
CATACCGGGAGCGGTGACCTGCTCCTGCAGCTCTCTCGAGGAGGCGCAGGGCATGTTCTACGCCATAAAACAGCTGGGCTTCGACGAGGTCGTCGATATCACCGACGTCGAAGGGCAGCTGCTGCTCGAGACCGAGAAGATGGCCGCCAGCCACGACAGGCAGGCTGTCATATCCTCAGACTGCCCGGTGGTGAACAGGATGATACAGGAGCGTTACCCGATGCTCGTGGATCATCTGGCCCCGCTGGAATACGCCAGCGAGGTCGCGGCCGCCGAGGTCAGAAAGAGGCTCGCCGGCAAGGGGAACGTAGGCATCTTCTACTTCTGCGAATGCGAGGCCAAGCTCATGCTGGCCAAGCACCCCTACGACAATCCCGAGTACGAGGTGGACCACGCTCTCGCTCCCGTCGATCTCTTCCCGATGATAAGGGACAAGCTCGACAAGGGAAAGATAGACGTCACCTTCTGCCTTGAGGGCCTTCAGGCCGGGAATCCCGCCAGGATGCCCCAGAACGAGAAGTACCTCGTCGCGGACGGCTTCGGCAAGATCAGCGACATACTGGACATGGCCGAGTTCGGTATCCTTGACTATTATGATTTCCTGTATCTCTTCCCCTGCTTCAACGGCTGCATAGGGGGACACCTGATATGGGGCAACAGCTATATCTATAAGAACAATATAAACGATCTGATCGCGGAGCGCAGAAAAGCTCCGACGGCCCTTCCTCTCAAGGATCTCAGCTCCAAGGAGATCCCCGACGAGGGGCTGGACGAATCGGTGAGTTTCCTGGAGAAGATGGCCTTCTTCAAGAAGGTCAACGAGCAGCTGGAGAATCTCCCCGGCTACGACTGCAGCGCCTGCGGCATGCAGACCTGCCGCATCATGGCGGAGGAGATCGTCAGAGGCAACAAGAGCCTGGATGACTGCTATATAATACAATTCATGCGGGAGAAGAACGGCAAATGAACCTGAGTGAACTTATGGAGAAGACCGGCTGGCAGTGCGTCGCCGGCGGCGGAGAGCTGACGCGCGAGGTCAGCGGCGCCTACTGCGGAGACCTGCTGAGCTGGGTCATGGGCAACGGGAAGCCGGGCCAGGCCTGGATAACCGTCCAGGTCCACATGAACGTCGTCGCCGTGGCCGTGCTGCGCGAGTTCTCCTGCGTCATCATCGCGGACAACGCGGTCCTGCCCGATGATGTGAAGGAAAGGGCGGAGGACGAGGGCCTGCCTGTGCTGCAGAGCGGCCTTCCCGTCTATGAGACCGCGAAGATACTGGTCGGGCTCGATATCTGATGTTCTACGATTTTCATATCCACAGCTGTCTGTCTCCCTGCGCGGAGAACGAGATGACGCCCAATAATATCTGCAACATGGCCCTGATCAAGGGGCTGGATATCATTGCGGTGACAGACCACAATTCGACGAAGCAGCTCCGCTCGGTCGATAAGGTCGCGGGGCAGCTGGGACTGAAGATCCTTTACGGGGCGGAGCTGGAGAGCAGCGAGGAAGTACATGTGCTGGCGCTGTTTTCGGAGCTCGGAAAGGCCGAGGGCTTTCAGGGCTGGATAGACGCCCACATGCCTTCGGTGCCCAACCGGCCCGATTTCTTCGGCGATCAGCTGCTGATGGACGAAGAGGACGAGGTCACGGGCATCGAGGAAAGGCTCCTGCTGGTATCTCTCAGCGCCGATCTCGAGGAATGCGTGGAGGCGATACACGGGCACGGAGGAAAGGCCGTCCTGGCCCACGCTCTGGACAGAGCGAACTCTGTGACCCAGCAGCTGGGCTTCATCCCTCCCGGGCTCGCCTACGACGGCATCGAGCTGAAGTCCCTGGAACAGAAGCACAGGCTGCTCAAATCCCAGCCCTGGATCAAAGAAGAGAGCACCGCCTGGTTCTTCGATTCGGACGCTCACCGGCTGATCGACATGTCGGAGCCTGAGAATACCATTACCCATGATGAAGTGAGAAGATTGTGGGGTGATATCCTATGATGCAGGATCTCGCGATGCATATGCTCGAGATACTGATGAACAGCATAGGCGCCGGCGCTGAAAAGGTTGTCCTGAGCATCAGGGACAGCGCGGCGGACAACAGGATCGACATGCGGGTCGAGGACAACGGCTGCGGCATGAGCGAGGAGATGGTGAGAAAAGTGACCGACCCCTTCACCACCTCGCGCAAGACCAGAAAGGTCGGTCTGGGCGTGGCCTTCATGAAAGGCCTCACGGAGCAGTGCGGCGGAAGCTTCGATATAAAGAGCGTCCTCGGAGAGGGCACCGTCGTCAGCGCTTCGGTCCAAAGAGATCACATAGATCTTCCTCCCATGGGAGATATAGGTGAGATGATAATGTACGCCATACAGGCGAACGAGAACACAGACCTGGAGTTGTATTATACAACAGATAACGATCGCTTCGTCTTTTCATCCAGTGAGGTCAGGCAGCAGCTGGAAGGTATCAGTCTGGTGGAACCGGACGTACTTCTCTGGATCAAAGAATATATAAACGAAGGTATTACACATGCTAAGGAGGGCGTGGAATGAAGAGTTTGGAAGACTTAAAGAAGATGCGTGAGGAAGCACTCAGAAAGGTCGAGATGCGCGAGGGCGGCAAGGATTACCGTGTCGTCGTCGGCATGGCCACCTGCGGTATCGCCGCCGGCGCCAGACCTGTCCTGAACAAGCTCGTGGAGGAGACCGCGGAGAAGAACTACAACTGTGTGGTCACCCAGACCGGCTGCATCGGTATGTGCGTTTACGAGCCCATCGTCGAGGTGTTCGGCAATGACGGTTCCCACACCACATACGTTCATGTGGATCCCGAGAAGGCCGTTAAGATCCTGGAGGAGCATATCGGCAAGGGCCACGTCGTGGAAGAATACACGGTTGACGCTGTAAGAGCACAGTAAGGTCACGGGAGGACTGACATAATGATTAGAACTAACGTATTATGCTGCGCAGGTACCGGCTGCACAGCCAGCAGATCGGCGGAGATCTTCGACAATTTCAATAAATATATCGAAGAATACGGCCTCGCCGACGAGATCAAGGTCGTCAAGACAGGCTGCTTCGGTCTCTGCCAGAAGGGCCCCATCGTGGCCATTTATCCCGACAAGGTCTTCTATGCCCACGTGACCCCCGAAGACGTCGAGCACATCGTCGCCGAGCATCTGCTCAAGGGCCGTGTCTGCAAGGAGCTGGAGCTCTCCGATGAGGACAGGATCACCGGCGAGAAGATCCTCGACATCGAGAAGATCAAGTTCTACGAGAAGCAGCAGAGGATCGCTCTGCGCAACTGCGGCAAGATCAACCCCGAAGACATTTCGGAATACATAGCCGTCAACGGTTACGAAGCTCTGGGCAAGGCCCTGACCTCCATGACTCCGCAGGAAGTCATCGACGTCGTCAAGGCTTCCGGACTCAGAGGCCGCGGCGGCGCCGGCTTCCCCACCGGCGTCAAGTGGCAGTTCCAGAAGGATCAGCCCGGAGACGAGAAGTACGTCATCTGCAACGCTGACGAGGGCGACCCCGGCGCTTTCATGGATCGTTCCATACTTGAAGGCGACCCCAACGCCATCATCGAGGGCATGGCCATCATGGCCTACGCGGTAGGAGCTCACCAGGGCTACATCTACTGCCGCGCCGAGTACCCCATCGCCGTCAAGCGTCTGAACATCGCCATCGGCCAGGCCAAGGAGCTGGGTCTCCTCGGCAAGAACATCTTCGAATCCGGCTTCGACTTCGACCTTGAGGTCCGCCTCGGAGCAGGCGCCTTCGTCTGCGGCGAAGAGACCGCTCTGATCTCCTCCATCGAAGGCAAGCGCGGAATGCCCAACCCGAAGCCGCCCTTCCCCGCGGTATCCGGCGTCTGGGGCAAGCCGACCAGCATCAACAACGTAGAGACTCTGGCCAACGTGGCCCAGATCATACTCAAAGGACCCGAATGGTATTCCTCCATCGGTACCGAGAAGTCCAAGGGCACCAAGGTCTTCGCCCTCGGCGGCAAGATCAAGAACACCGGTCTGGTCGAGATCCCCATGGGCACCACCCTGCGTGAGATCATCTACGAGATCGGCGGCGGCTGCCCCAACAACAAGGCCTTCAAGGCTGTCCAGACCGGAGGTCCCTCCGGCGGCTGCCTCACCGAAGCCCAGCTCGATACTCCCATCGACTACGAGAACCTGGTCGCTGCCGGCTCCATGATGGGTTCCGGCGGAATGATCGTCCTCGACGAGGACAACTGCATGGTCGACGTGGCCCGCTTCTACATGGACTTCATCGTGGACGAGTCCTGCGGAAAGTGCACTCCCTGCCGTGTAGGCACCAAGAGACTGCTCGAGATGCTCACCAAGATCACCAACGGCGAAGGCACCCTCGAGATGCTCGACGAGATGGAGCAGCTCTGCTACGAGATCAAGGACACCGCTCTCTGCGGACTCGGACAGACCGCGCCCAACCCGGTGCTCTCCACTCTCAGATATTTCCGCGATGAGTACATCGCTCATGTAGTCGACAAGAAGTGCCCCGCCGGAGTATGCAAGGCTCTGCTCAACTACTCGATCGATCCCGACAAGTGCAAGAAGTGCTCCATGTGCGCCAAGGCCTGCCCGGTCGGCGCCATCACCGGAGTTCCCGGCAAGGAGCCCTTCAAGATCGATACCAGCAAGTGCATCAAGTGCGGCAGCTGCATGTCCACTTGCCGCTTCGGCGCAGTAGTCAGAAAGTAAACAGGAGGGAGAATTAATGGCTACAGTTCATCTGAAGATCAACAACATCGATATCGAGGCCGATTCCTCGATGACGATCCTTGAAGCAGCAACCAACGCCGGAATCAATATCCCGACTCTTTGCTATCTCAAGGACATAAATAAATCCGGCTCCTGCCGTGTATGCCTGGTAGAGGTCAAGAGGGCCAAGTCCCTCCTCTCCGCCTGCACCACCCCTGTTTCCGAAGGCATGGAAGTCTTTACTCACTCCGAGAGAGCCCTCAAGGGAAGGAAGAACTCCGTCGAGCTGCTCCTCTCCAACCACTCCAAGGACTGCCTCTCCTGCGTCCGCAACCAGAAGTGCGAGCTGCAGGCCCTGGCTCAGGAGCTGGGCATCCGCGAGACCCACTTCGAGGGCGAGAAGACCCCGGCAAACTTCGATAACTTCAGCTTCGGCATCGTACGCGACACCAGCAAGTGCATACTCTGCGAGCGCTGCATCCAGACCTGCAGAAAGGTCCAGGGCCTGGGCGTTCTCGGACTCGAGAACCGCGGCTTCAAGACCATCATGGCTCCTGTCTACAACACCAGCTTCGCCAACGTCAACTGCATGCAGTGCGGACAGTGCGTCATCAACTGCCCGACCGGCGCCCTCACCGAGAAGGAGGACATCAGCAAGGTCGTCGAGGCTCTCAACGATCCCGAGATGACCGTCATCGTCCAGACTGCTCCCGCCGTACGCGCGGCCCTGGGCGAAGAGTTCGGTCTGCCCATGGGCAAGGCCGTGACCGGCAAGATGGCCGCCGCTCTGCGCCGCTGCGGTTTCGACAGAGTGTATGACACCAACTTCGGCGCCGACCTCACCATCATGGAAGAGGGCAACGAGCTTCTTGAGAGAGTGACCCACGGCGGATGCCTGCCCATGTTCACCTCCTGCTCCCCCGGCTGGATCAGGTACATCGAGTTCGAGTATCCCGAGCTCCTGCCCCACCTGTCCACCTCCAAGTCCCCGCACATGATGCTGGGCGCCATGATCAAGTCCCACTGGGCTCAGAGGAACAACGTGGATCCGAAGAAGATCTTCGTCGTCTCCATCATGCCCTGCATCGCCAAGAAGTCCGAGATCCAGAGGCCCGAGTGCAATACCTCCGGTCTGGTCGACGTCGACGCGGTCCTCACCACCAGAGAGCTGGCCCGTCTGATCAAGATGTTCGGCATCGAGTTCAATGAGCTTCCCGACGAGGACTTCGATCCCGATCTCTTCGGCGACTACACCGGCGCGGCCGTCATCTTCGGCGCCTCCGGCGGCGTCATGGAGGCCGCTCTGAGGACCGTCAAGCAGCAGCTGGACGGCGTCAAGCTCGAGAAGGTCGACTTTGAGGCCTGCCGCGGACTGCAGGGCGTCAAGGAGGCCGAGGTCGATCTCAACGGCACCAAGATCTGGATCGCCATCACCTCCAGCATGGCTGCCGCCAAGCCTCTCCTCGAAGAGGTCAAGGCCGGCACCTCCAAGTACACCTTCATCGAGGTCATGGGATGCCCCGGCGGCTGCATCAACGGCGGCGGCCAGCCCATCGTCTCCAGCCGCATCAAGAACGGCAAGCTGGGCATGGGCTACAAGGACCTGCGCATGAAGGCCCTCTACGACGAGGATCTTTCCAGAGAGCTCAGAGTCTCCTCCGACAACGTCCAGATCCAGGAGCTCTACAGAGACTTCCTCGGAAAACCGGGCAGCGAGCTGGCTGAGGAGCTTCTCCACACCTCCTACTCGCCCAAGGAGCGCTTCAAGATCTTCGACTGATCTTAAGGCGCGGGCGCGGATGATACCGCGCGGCATATAAAAATGAAGAGGGAGGCGTCCTTCGGGGCGCCTCCCTTTAAAGTCCTTTTCGCGGCGCTTCTATCGCGCATTTTTGTATTGCTAAGCCGCCGCGTTTGTGATAATAAGATATGGTCAAAAAGGCCGTATCTAAAGGCCGGGAGGAACCAGTGGATCCCGAAAGACGCAGAGCTTTCAACATCGAAGTGCATTACGCCTTCACCCAGCTTTTTTATTTTGTCGCCGTCTGCTGCCTTGAGAGCTACACGGCCCTCTTCCTCGCGGACAGAGGACTGAACAACAGCGAGATAGGCCTGACGGTCGCGCTCACCTCGATAGGGGCCATACTGCTGCAGCTTTGGGTATCGGATTTCTGCGACAAGCACCCGGGCATACCCCTGAAGAGGATCACCGTGCTCATGTACGCCGCCTCCTTTGCCTTCGTCGCCGTCCTCTACGCGGCGAGGCCGGGCGTCGCCCTCACAGCCGTGCTCTTCGTGCTCGCCGCCGCCCCGGAAAGGTCTGACAGCGGCCTGCTCAACGCCCTCATGATACAGTACGTCAACACGGGCCTGCCGGTGAACTACGGCTGGCCGCGGGGAGTGGGCTCTTTGGGCGCCGCGCTGGCGTCTCTCGTCCTCGGCGTCCTCGTCGCGAAGAACGGTTCCGACATACTGCTGCCGATCTTCATGGGGACTGCCGCCGTCGCCATGCTCTGCATGTCCCTCATGCCCCCGGTCGGCGCCGCTCCTTACGTAAAAAAGAAGGCCGTGCGCGCGAGCAGCTACGGCGAGATGCTGAAAAGCAATAAAGCCCTCGTCCTCTTCCTCATATCGGTAGTGGTGCTCGGCATCGGCCAGGCGCCGGTATGGACCTTCATCAACCGGCTCATCGAGTCCCTGGGAGGGAGCGCGAAGGAGCAGGGCGTCGTCATCATGATACAGTCGGGCATGGAGCTGCCGGCCATGTTCATGTCGGGCCTTCTGCTCAGGCGCTTCAGGCCCCATCAGCTGGTCCGCTTCTCCTTCGCGAGCTACGCTCTCAAATCGCTGCTCTTCCTTCTCAGCGGCAGCACGGGCATGCTCTACGCCGCGGCCATGCTGGGCTTCTCCTGCTTCGGCTTCTACGGTTTTGCCGGCGTCATGTACGCGAACGAGATCGTGTCCGAGCCCGACCAGAAGGTCAGGGCCCAGTCCCTCATCTCCCTCGCCTTCAGCGGCGGGATAGGGGGAGTGCTGGGGAACGCGGC
>JAEEIC010000110.1 GCA_016281165.1 Bacillota bacterium
GCCTGGCCGGGGCCTATAATCTGACAGGCCCGATCAGATACGCCGCAAAGGTCAGGGAATACAACCGCAAGGCGAAGAAGCTCAGAGCGGAATAATTGGTATTCGGCTGCCTCATGCATGCTTTGCCCTCCTTGGGGCAGCGCTTTACTAACAAAATGGCTTGAAAACAGAAGTTTAATTGGTATTCGGCTGCCTCATGCATGCTTTGCCCTCCTTGGGGCAGCGCTTTACTAACTTTTTGGCAGGATAATGCCGCAGATGTTGGTAATCCTGCGGCAAAACAGCAAGGCCCGGGCCGGGCATCCGCGATGATATCATGAAATGGCAATATACGCTTTAGTTCCTTGTCATTCCAACCGGTCTTGCCGGCAGATCGCGGGCCTGAGAGCCTCATCGCCGCCGGACCGCCCGGAAATTACCAACAAAATGACCTGAATACAGCGGTTTTGTTGGTATTATGCTGCCCCATGCATTTTCTGACCGCGATTCCCCCTGGTTTTTACGGCGGGAGCGGTCTCCACGGTCTGAAGCGGCACGCTTTGTCCTGTGACCCGTTAATACGGCGTCGCGGGAAAGACTGAAAAACGCCCCGGTCCGTCAGGACCGGGGCGCGGCTGTATGGCCATATACTATATCTCGGTATCTTCGGTTTGATCTTCGTCCGCGGGCTCCTCGTCTTCGGGCACGGCAAGGTCGAGAGCGAAGTCCTCGAGCTGCTCGCTGAGAGCAGCGGCCCAGTCCTCGGCCCTGTCTTCACCTTTTTTGTAGACCGGCCTGCCGGAGAGGACGGTCATGAAGGCGTCCAGCTCCGCGAATGAGGCGGCCGTCCTCGGATCTTCGTCGAATACAGCGAAGTCGGCCAGTTTGCCTTCCTCGAGACTGCCGATCAGATGCGGGGCCGCGCAGGCCGCCGCTGCCTTGGCGGTCGCCTGCTGCCAGAAATCTTCGCCCTGAGGGACCGAACCGTCAAGGGGATATTCGGCCACCTTCCCGGTGAATATCTCGCTCTTTTCTTCTTCGCTCAGATCTTCGCCGTGCATAAGGATGAAGCTCTGCTTTTTGTAGGTCTCCGAGAGCTCGCCCATGATCTCAAGAGCGGTGAGGGCGGTCTCCTTGTCAAAGGCCCTGATCCTTGCGCTGAAGCCTCTGTCGGCCGCGTCCGCGAGCAGGGCGCGCAGGTATTCGGGACTGAAATGGCGGAAGGAATCCTTGTCGGAGCTTGCGTTTATAACAAGGGTGTCATAATTAATATTATTGTCAAGCTCGGTGCATTCGGTCCTCGCCCTGTTCAGCATGTAGACCGCGGTGGCGGGAGCGATCATCCTGTTCAGGACGGTGCTGCCGAAGACCCTCTGCTTGAGCATGCCGCAGCTGACCGAATCGATGAGCAGGTCCTTATAGAGCTTGCCGAAGCAGTTGTTGGAGGGGGTCGCGAAGACCGCGGTCACGCCTTTTGAGGCGAGCTCCATCGATTTTTCCATCAGGGGCAGGGCCCGGGAGGCGTAATCGACGGCGATCACGGTATCGAGGGCGAGCTCGGGACTGATGGTCCTCACCATGAGCTCGTCTGCCCTGGCGGTGACCATGTCGGCGGCGCTGCGGTCGAGCCTCAGGCTCAGTCCGTCCTCGAACATCACGATGGCGGGGAGCCCGCCCGCGGCCTTGTCCAGGGCGGCGGTGAAGCCTTCCTCTTCGCCTTCTTCCGCGTCCTTGAAGAGCTGCATGCCGGCTCCGTAGACGAAGCAGTATCCGGCCTCGGCGTGCTCTTCGCGCCATTTGCTTATATTCTCCATCAGGGTCTGCCTGTCCCAGGAGGGATCGGCCTTAAGGCCCGCGTCCCCGAATATCTCTTCCGAAGGATCGGAAAAAGCCTGTACGAGGCCGGGGGATAGGTATCTGCCCTCAAGATCGAAGACCTCCGTGCCGGGACCTTCGAGCTCCCGCCAGCTGTCTTCTTCGCCTATCGCCATTATCCTGCCGCCTTTGACGGCTATCCAGCTGCAGCCCGCGAGCTCCTCGTCGTCGGTGACCAGCGAGGCGTTGATATAGAGCTGCTCGGCCGGATTCTTCTTTTTTCTGAACAGACCGAATGCCATGAAAAGTCCTTTCCTTTCGGGCCGCCGCGGTTTTGCGGCATTTACAAACGCCCGTATTTGATGTTATACTCAATATTAAACCACGCGGCTCGGCAAAAGAGCAAGAGATTTTGCTTCATGCGGAAAGGAAAAGCGGGATGGAATATAGTATGGAAACTCTCCGAGAGACAGTATCGTATATAAATGAAAGGACGGGCGGTTTCAAGCCTCAGACCGGCATCGTGCTGGGCTCGGGACTGGGCGGTCTCTCAAAGCTCATAGACAAGGTCTGCGAGATCCCCTACGGCGAGATACCGGGCTTTCCCGTCTCCACGGCCCCCGGCCACGAGGGCAGGCTCATCTTCGGCACCCTTGAGGGCAGGAGGCTGGTCTGCATGTCGGGACGCTTCCACCGCTACGAGGGCTACTCCTACCAGCTGCTGGCCATGCCCGTGAGGGTGCTCAAGCTCCTGGGCATCAGCGAGCTCATAGTGACCAACGCCGCCGGCTCCATCAACAAGGACTGGCGTCCGGGCGACATCATGCTCATAAAGGACCACATCAAGCTCTTCGGCGACAGCCCCATGACGGGCCCCAACATGGCCGAGTTCGGACCCAGGTTCTTCGACACGACCGACATGTACAGCAAGAAGCTCAGGGCCCTCGCCAAAAACTGCGCGAAGGAGTGCGGCATCGATATCAAAGAGGGCGTCTACTTCTACTTCCCCGGCCCCCAGTTCGAGTCTCCCGCCGAGATCAGGGCGGCAAGGCTGCTGGGAGGCGACGCCGCCGGCATGTCGACGGTATCGGAAGCGCTCACGGCCGCTCACATGAAGCTGCCTGTGCTCGGCATCTCGCTCATGACCAACATGGCGGCGGGCATACTCGACCAGCCTCTCAGCTCCGAGGAGGTCAATGAGGCCGGAGAGGCCGCGGCCCCCCGCATGGAGAGCCTGGTCAGGACGGTGATCAAGAGGCTGTCCGGAGAGGACGACTGATGGCCGCCATAGATTACGTGTTCGTGGTCCCGGCCGTGATCGTCATCGCCTGGGAGCTCTACGGCATGACAGTCCTGCAGCCGAAGATAAAGGTGAAGGGAAGGGTGCCCGGCACCCGGGGCTCGAGAGTCCTGCTGGTCTTCCTTTTGGTGATGGCCGCTCTCAGGCCCTCGGACGTGATGAAGCTCCCCGTCGTCTACGCCTGCGCCGTCGCGGTCTTCGCCCTGCACAGCCTGGTGTCGGCGGGCCCGGGAGACGAGGCCTTCTACAACAGCGGGCTCACGATACCGTATAAAAACATAGATTACTATCAGGATATAAGAGATTTTAAGGGCGGCTTCTCCGCCCGCTTCCACTGCCTGAACGGCAGGGAATACGTGGTCCTTTACAAGGAAAAGCAGAGAGAAGAGCTCGAAAGGATCATGACAGAACACAG
This sequence comes from Bacillota bacterium, assembly GCA_016281165.1. Taxonomy (GTDB): domain Bacteria; phylum Bacillota; class Clostridia; order Peptostreptococcales; family Anaerovoracaceae; genus RGIG2707. Next base: position 3,510 of record JAEEIC010000110.1, read on the forward strand.
GATAAGAGATTTCGACAAGGTCGTTTTCTTCGATGATGACAAGGAGGTCAAAAAATGAGAGCTGCCATACTGACCAGCGGCGGTGACGCCCCGGGCATGAATGCCTGCATAAGAGCGGTCGTGAGAGGTTGCCTGGCCAAGGAGATCGACATATTCGGCATACGCCAGGGCTATGAGGGCATGTATACCGACAATATCTACAGGATGGACGTCTCTTCGGTGGCGGACATCATCCACAGGGGCGGCACCATACTGCGCACCGCCAGGAGCGACCGCTTCATGCACGAAGAGGGCAGGACCGAGGCCGCGGCTTTCCTCGAGGGCTACGGCATAGACGCTCTGGTCGTCATCGGCGGCAACGGCAGCCTCACCGGCGCCCACGAGCTCTCGCAGCTCTCCAACGTGAGGATATTCGGCGTGCCCGCGACAATAGACAACGACCTGGCCTATACCGATTATTCCATAGGCTTCGATACCGCCGTCAACACCGTCGTGAACGCCATCGGAAACATCAGGGACACCTCCTCGTCTTTAGGCAGGACCACCGTGATCGAGGTCATGGGCAGGCACTGCGGCGACATCGCCCTGCACGCCGGCCTGGCGGGCGGCGCGGAGACCGTGATCGTGCCAGAGGCTCCTTATGATATTGACGTCATCTGCCAGAACATCAGGACCGGCGTCGAGAGAGGCAAGCTGCACAGCATCATCCTGAAGGCGGAGGGCATAGGCCTCTCCACCCAGGCTCTGGCCGAGATACTGCAGCTCAAGACCGGCTGCGAGACCAAGACCGTCATACTCGGATACATCCAAAGAGGCGGCAGCCCCACCGCCAGAGACAGGGTGCTGGCCAGCAGGCTGGGCTTCAGAGTATCGCAGCTGATAAACGAGAACGCTCCCAGCTGCTGCGTGGGCGTAAGGGGGGAGAACATCGTCGAGGTGCCCTTCGAGGAGGCCATGCAGATGAAGAAGGAACCCCCTCTGGAGTTCCTCAGGATATGCGAGACCCTGCTCTAAAGCGGGATCCGGAAAAAATTTTTTATATCAAAAAATTATATTTGATGCCGGCATCTACCGGGATCAGGGAAATGCCCCGCGGCGCACATCTTATACGTGCCTGAGCGGGGCATTTATTGTATTTTTGAAATAAAAAACAACAATTTTGAAGTAATTGTGCGATTTTCGGACGATTTCCGCAATTGCGATATATTTTGACAAATCGCCGCGGATGTTGTAATATCTCTGTAATATTGTTGATGGAGCGGCATACCGCTCCACCTATAAGAATCTCATATTTTAGAAGGAGAAAAACAATGAAGAAAGCTTTAGCAATTCTGCTGTGCGCGCTTCTGGTAGTCTCCATGCTGGCCGGCTGCGGTTCCAAGACCGAGACTCCGGCGGCGGCTCCGTCGACTCCCTCGACTCCGTCGACCCCCAGCACTCCCGCTACCCCCGCGACTCCCAGCACTCCCGCTGCCCCCGCGACCCCCGCGGCTCCTGCCGAGACCAAGTATGTCGATGACATAATCATCGGCATCGGCGGCAAGATCATCGACATCGACCCGCAGGAGAACTCCAATACCCAGCACAACTACTATTTCCGCTGCGTATTCGACACCCCGCTCGACTTCAACAACCAGACCAGCGAGCTCGAGCCGAACATCTGCACCGAGTGGAGCTCTGACGACGGCAAGACCTGGAACTTCACCCTCCGCGACGACGTCTACTTCCACAACGGCGAGCATATGACCGCCAACGACGTAAAGTGGACCTTCGAGCGCGGCAAGGACAGCTCCTCCAGCTCTTCCCTCTGCAAGCCCATGGAAGAGATCAACGTCATCGACGACACCCACTTCAGCATCACCCTGGCCAGCGTCAACGTAGACTTCCCCTACATGCTGACCCTGCCCACCGCCTCCATCCTCTGCCAGAAGGCAGTCGAGGGCGGCGAGACCGACGCTCTGGGCATCGGTTCCGGTCCGTGGAAGCTCGACTCCTATGAGTTCGGCGACTACCTGAAGATGACCAGGAACGACAACTTCTGGGGCGAGCCCGCCAAGGGCAAGACCCTGACCCTGCGCTACATGCCCGAGACCAGCGCCCGTCTGGTAGCTCTTGAGACCGGCGAGATCGACGTCTGCGAGAGCCCCGACACCAACGAGCTGAGCCACGTCACCGATAACGACAAGCTCGAGCTGCAGTCCTACACCTCCTCCTCCATCCAGTACCTTGCCTTCAACTGCGAGAAGGGCATCTTCACCAATCAGAACCTCCGTCTCGCCATGTGCTACGGCATCGACTGCGAAGAGCTGATCGACGTAGTCTACAACGGCCTCGCCACCAAGTGCGGAAGCACCTGGGGCTGGAACGAGTACGGCTACAACGGCGGCGGCATCACCCAGTACACCTATGATCCCGACAAGGCTGCCGAGTACCTCGCCGCTGAAGGCTACGGTCCCAGCAATCCTCTGAAGATCCACCTCGCCGTTTCCGCCGGTACCAGAAAGGCCATGGGCGAAATGGTACAGTCCCAGGTCAAGCCGCTCGGCATCGAAGTCACCATCGATGAGTACGATACCGCCGGTCTGTCCACCATGACCACCGCGGGCGACCACGAGTGCGCCTTCTACGGCTGCGGCACCAACGTGTTCGGCGACGACATCACCCGTCTGATCGACTCCAACACCGGCGTCAACAAGTCCCACCTCCACGATCCGCAGGTCCACGAGCTGATGGACGCTGCCAGACAGGAACTGGACGACGCCAAGAGGACCCAGATGTATCATGATGTCCAGCAGAGACTGTTCGACATCGGCGCTTATCTCCCCGTCTGCACCAGCGAAGCTTTCTTCGGTGTCAAGAAGGGCATAGGCGGCATCGATTACTATCCGACTTCCCACCACGATTTCTCCGAGATCTACTTCGTACAGCAGTAGTTTCGCGGAAAGCAGAGCCCTTTAAGGGCATTCTGATCTGAGTTTAAGGACTGTTATGATGAGATCTCAGTCTTCAATCATAACAGTCCTTTTCAAAATCATCCGACATCCGTTTTGTTCATCGAATCCGGTGAAAGGAATAAAGTATGTATCGTTATGTACTGAAAAGATTACTGCTGCTTATTCCGGTACTGCTGGGCGTATCCATGCTGGTCTACTGCATACTAGACCTGGCTCCCGGAGACGCGGCGGACATACTGGCTCCCGACGACGCGACGCTTGAAGAGAAAGAAGCTCTGAGAGAGGAGATGGGCCTCAACAGACCCGTGCTGATCCGCTATTTCGAATATATGTGGAACCTGCTGCACGGAGAGCTGGGGACCTCGTACCTGTCCCCGATCACCGTCTGGGACGCTTTCACCCAGAAGGCTCCCAACACTCTCAAGCTCGGTCTCGCCTCGGTGATCTTCGCCGTGGGCCTCTCGCTCCCGCTGGGCATATACGCGGCCCGGCACAGAGGGAGCTGGAAGGACGCCCTGAGCATGATCCTCGCCATACTGGGCCTTTCGATGCCCAACTTCTGGCTCGGCCTGCTGCTGATGCTGCTCTTCGCTCTGAGGCTCGGCTGGCTGCCTTCGGGAGGAGCCGATAAGGGCTTCCTGAGCCTCATCCTGCCGACCTTCACCATCGGTACCGGCATGATGGCGACCCTGACCAGAACGACCCGTTCCTCGATGCTCGACGTCATCCGCCAGGACTACCTGAGGACCGCCAGAGCCAAGGGCGTCAACGAAGAGGTCGTCATCAAAAAGCACGCTCTCAAGAACGCACTCATACCCATCATTACCATCATAGGCACCATGCTGGGCGGAATACTGGGAGGCGCGACCCTCACCGAGTCCGTATTCTCCTGGCCCGGCGTAGGACGTCTCATCATAGACTCGCTCAACGGCCGCGATACCCCCGTCGTCACCGGCTGCATCATCATGACCACCATGTTCTTCAGCGTGGTCCTGCTGGTGGTGGACCTGGTCTACGCCTTCGTCGATCCGAGGATCAAGGCCCAGTATTCCAACAAGAACAAGAAGAAGGGAGGAGAGAAGAAAGATGGCGAAAAAGCAGCAACAGCCTAAGCTGGACGCCAACGGCGAGCGCAAGCAGCGCAGCCAGGCCGGCGAAGCCTGGCACCGCATGAAAAAAGACAGAGGCGCCATGCTCGGTCTCGTAGTCGTCTCCATCATCATCCTCGTGGCCCTTCTGGCCAATGTGCTCCTCGATTACGACGAGGACGTCATCGGCATGCACACCAAGGAGAGGCTGCAGTCGCCCAACGCCAAGCATCTGCTGGGCACTGACGAATACGGCCGCGACATACTCTTCAGGATACTGTACGGAGCCCGGTACTCGCTCTCCGTAGGACTGGTGGCCGTCGCGATAGCCCTGACGATAGGCGTGACCTTGGGGGCCATCGCCGGATATAACGGAGGGGCGGTCGAAGAGGTCATCATGAGGTTCACCGACATATTCAGCTCGGTCCCGAACATGCTGATGGCCCTGGTCGTAGTCTCGGCCCTGGGCCAAAGCATGCTGAACTTGATGATAGCCATAGGCGTCACCAGCGTGCCGCAGTTCGTGCGCATCACCCGCGCCACGGTGCTCACGGTACGCAACCAGGAGTACGTCGAATCGGCCAGAGCCATAGGGCTCTCCACTCCCAAGATCATCGTCAGCCACATCCTGCCCAACAGCCTTTCGCCCATCATAGTCCAGACCACCCTGAGAGTCGCCTCGGCCATAATCTCAGCCTCGTCTCTCAGCTTCCTCGGCCTGGGCATCCCGGCTCCCAATCCGGAGTGGGGCTCCATGCTCTCGGGCGGCAGAAAGTTCATCCGTGACTATCCCTACATGACCCTCTATCCGGGCCTGGCGATAATGATCACGGTGCTCTCCCTCAATCTTCTGGGCGACGGCTTAAGAGACGCCCTCGACCCGAAGCTCAAGAATTAAGGAGGTCTTTAAATGAGCGATAACAACAATGAAGTCCTCAGAGTCGAAGACCTTACAGTCTATTATGAGCTTGAGGAAGAGACAGTAAAGGCTGTCAACGATATCAGCTTCACCCTCGACAGGGGCGAGACCATAGGCCTGGTCGGAGAGACCGGAGCCGGCAAGACCACCACCGCTCTGGCGCTGCTGCGCCTGGTCCCGGATCCTCCCGGGGTGATCAAGAGCGGAAAGATCACTGTCTGCGGCAACGACATGCTCGAGGTCCCTGTGCAAAAACTCGAGGAGATCAGAGGAAAGGATATCGCGATGATATTCCAGGATCCGATGACCTCTCTCAACCCGGTGTTCACTGTGGGCGAGCAGATCGCTGAATCCATCGAGATACATGAGAAGCTCGGCAAGCACGAGGCTTACGAGAAGGCTCTCGACATGCTCGAGATGGTAGGCATCCCCCGCGAAAGAGGGGCCGAGTATCCCCACCAGTTCTCGGGCGGCATGAAGCAGAGGGTGGTCATCGCCATCGCTCTCGCCTGCCAGCCCCAGCTGCTGATCGCGGACGAGCCCACCACCGCTCTCGACGTCACCATCCAGGCCCAGGTCCTCGACCTGATCAAGAACCTGAAGGACAGACAGGGCACCTCGGTCATCATGATCACCCACGATCTGGGCATAGTCGCCGAGACCTGCGACAAGGTCGCCGTCATGTACGCCGGCCGCATCATCGAGACCGGTACTCTGGACGACGTGTTCAACTACACTCTCCATCCCTATACCGAAGGTCTGTTCAACTCGCTGCCCAACATCAATGACAGAAAGGCCGAGCTCAAGCCTATACACGGCCTGATGCCCGACCCCACCAATCTGCCCCCCGGCTGCGCCTTCGAGCCCCGCTGCGAATACGCCTGCGAGGCCTGCAAGACCCAGCTCCCGGAGCTGGTGAACTTCAGCGGTACCCACAAGGCGGCCTGCCTGCGCTACGCAGAAGAGGGCTTCCATATAGCAAGGGGGAAGAAGCATGAGTAAGACGATGATAGAGGTCCAGAACCTCACCAAATACTTCAAGACCCCCAAGGGCATGCTTCACGCCGTCGACGGCGTCAACTTCACCATCGATGAGGGCAAGACCCTGGGCGTCGTAGGCGAGTCCGGCTGCGGCAAGTCCACCACCGGCCGCTGCATCTTAAGGCTCATCGAGCCCACCGACGGCAAGGTCTTCTTCGAAGGCCAGGACGTCACGGCGATGAGCTCCAGGCAGCTGCACGACATGCGCCAGAAGATGCAGATCATCTTCCAGGATCCGTTCTCTTCGCTGGATCCCAGAAAGACCGTGGCCCAGACCATACAGGAGCCGATGATCGAATTCAAGATCGTCCCCAAGGACCAGCTCCACGCCAAGACCAGAGAGCTGATGGACATGGTCGGCCTGGCCGGAAGACTCATCAATACCTATCCCCACGAGCTGGACGGCGGGCGCAGACAGCGTATCGGCGTGGCGAGAGCGATCTCCCTCAACCCGAAATTCATCGTCTGCGACGAGCCGGTCTCCGCTCTGGACGTATCTATCCAGGCTCAGATACTCAACCTCCTCAAGGAGCTGCAGAGGGATCTGGGTCTCACCTACATGTTCATCACCCACGATCTGTCGGTAGTCAATCACTTCTCCGACGATATCGCGGTCATGTACCTGGGCCAGCTGGTCGAAAAGGCTCCCGCCGAGGAGCTCTTCGCCAACCCCATCCATCCCTATACCCAGGCTCTGCTCTCGGCCATACCCATCCCCGAGGTGGGCGGCCCCAAGAGAGAGAGGATACTGCTCAAGGGCGAGATCACCTCTCCGGTGAACCTTCCCGACGAGTGCCGTTTCGCCAAGCGCTGCAATTACAGCTGCGAGGCCTGCAGACAGAGCGATCCCAAGCTGGTCGAGATCGTTCCCGGCCATTTCGTCGCCTGCCACAGGATGAACGAATTCATCAATCATTGATCACAGATCTGTCAGGCTGCGCGGCGTAAAGACCGCGCAGCTTGATGCTTTAATTCGAAAGATAAAGGAGATCGACATATGGATACCAATATTCAGGACATACTGAGTTATATCGACTCGGTAAAAGACGAGATCGACAAGCTCGCGCTCGACATCCACGCCCATCCGGAGATCTGCTTTGAGGAATATACCGCGATGAATCTAGTCGCCGACCTGTGCGAGAAGCACGGGTATAAGGTCCAAAGAGGCTACGCCGGCCTCGAGACCTCCATGAGGGCCGACGCCGAAGGGCAGCCCGGAGGGCCGAGAGTGGCTTTCCTCGCCGAATATGACGCTCTTCCCGGCTGCGGAGAAGAGGGGGGACCGGGCCACGGCTGCGGCCACAATCTCATCACCGCCTGCTCGACGGCCGCTTTCCTGGCTCTCGCGAGCGTCATAAAGGACTATAAGGGCAGCGTCTGCCTGATCGGGACTCCCGCGGAGGAGGGGGGCGGCGGCAAGATAAAGCTGCTGGAGAACGGCGGCTTCAAGGACGTCGATTACGCCATGATGATGCATCCCTCCAGCGGCGGCGTGAAGGCCAATCTGGTGGGAAGAGGAGGAAGAGCGAGCTGCGACGTGACCGTCAAGTTCTTCGGCAAGGCAGCCCATTCCTCCAGGCCCGTGAACGGCATCAACGCCCTCAACGGCGTGATCAGCCTCTTCAACCATATCGACATGCTGCGCCCGACCTTCGATCCTCAGGACAATATCAACGGCATCATCAGACACGGCGGCGTGGCCTCGAACATCATACCCGAGTACGCCGAGGCCGAGTTCTGCGTGAGAGCCGATACCATGCACAGGATAGAGGAGCTCAACGCCATCATCGAAAAGTGCGCGAAGGTATCTTCCCAGCTCACCGGAGCCAGGTACGAGATCGAATGCGGCGACATCTCCGCGGAGCGCTATCCCAACAGGCCCATGAACCAGGCCTTTAAAGACGCCATGGAGGCCCAGGGAGTGGAGATGTGCTGGCCCGATCCGAAGATGCAGTACGGTTCCTCCGACATAGGCAACGTCTCCATCGTGATGCCGATAATACACGATTATCTCTCCATCACCGACGATAAGAGCGTGCAGGCCCACAACCGCAGCTTCACTGCCGCGGCCAGGCAGCCCCAGGCTCTCGAGATGGCGAGAAAGGGCGCGGCCGGACTTGCCTGCGTAGGACTTAAGCTCATAGCGGACGAAGCCTTCAGGGCCGAGACCGATGGATATCATAAAAACCAGATTCCTGATTTCTACAAATAAAGGAGGACATATGTACGAAGCAAAGCCTGAGAGAAGAGAAGCTTTTACCAAGCTGCTGAATGACGAGAGGGTGCAGAAGGCCCTTAAATACATCGAGGACGATCAGGAGCGCACCAAGGAAGAACAGAAAAAACTGGTCGTGATCGAAGCTCCCAGCTGGGAGGAGGAGGAGAGGGCGAAGGTCTTCGCTCAGATGTTCAAAGACCAGGGCCTCGCAGATACCGGCATCGGCGCCGGCGGCGACGTGATCGGTCTGAGAAAGGGTACCTCCGAAGGCCCCAAGGTCCTCATCGAAGGCCACATGGACACGGTCTTCCCCTTCGGCACCGTAAAGGGCGTTGAAGAGAAGGACGGGGTGCTCTACGCTCCCGGCATCGGCGACGACACCAGAGCTCTCGCCATGCTGCTCTGCCTGGAAAGGGCCCTCGACGCGGCGGGCATAAAGACCGTAAAGGACGTGCTCTTCGTGGGCACCACCAGAGAAGAAGGCCTGGGCGGCCTGGGCGGCATCTTCGACCTGCACGAGAGCAGAAAGGACATCGGCGCCCAGATCTCTCTCGACAATCACAACATGGCGGCCATCACCTTCGAGGGCACCATAGGCGAGACCTATGAGTTCAAGATCACGGGCAAGGCCGGCCATTCCTACGGCGCCTTCGGCACCATGGGCAACACCGTGCACGCCGGCGCCAGGGCCGTGGCGAAGATCGCCGACTACAAGGTCCCGGACGATCCGAAGACCACCTTCTGCGCCTCCAACTTCCATGCCGGCACCGCGGCGGGCGTACACGCCTTCGCCCCCGAGGCTTCGGTCATAGTCAATTTCCGCTCCAACGGCGAGAAGGAGTTCGCCGAGATGAAGAAGTTCATCTTCAATGCCTTCGAGGAGGCCGTGAAGGAAGAGAACGAGCGCTGGGGCAAGGAGCCTCTCACCCTTGAGGTCAAGCCTATCAGCATCACTCCGGGCGGCAAGCAGGATCCCCACAGCGCCCTCGTCGAGGCCTCTCAGATGGCCCTCGAATCTCTGGGCGTCAAGGGCTACCTCTCTGCGGGCGGTTCCACCAACGCCAACATCGC
>JAEEIC010000111.1 GCA_016281165.1 Bacillota bacterium
ACTGGTCAGTAGACGTGTGCTCGGCCGGACGCTCAGTGCCTTCGCCCTCGGCGGGAAGCTCTGTGCCTTCGCCTTCGGCGGGAAGCTCGGTGCCCTCGCCCTCGGCGGGAAGCTCGGTCACTTCGCCCTCGGCGGGAAGCTCGGTCCCTTCGCCCTCGGCGGGAAGCTCAGTGCCTTCGCCCTCGGCGGGAAGCTCAGTGCCTTCGCCTTCGGCGGGAAGCTCAGTTCCTTCGCCCTCGGCGGGAAGCTCGGTCACTTCGCCCTCGGCGGGAAGCTCTGTGCCTTCGCCCTCGGCGGGAAGCTCTGTGCCCTCGCCCTCCGCGGGAAGCGCGTCCTCCTCATTAGTAAACTTCGGATTGTCGACGGTCTCCTCCATCTCCAGCTTCGGGTTCTGCACCTCAGCCTCATCAGCGAAGATGGGTGTGAATCCGGAGAAGAGCATAGACGTCGTCATCACGAACGCAAGAAAGACCGAAAGGAACTTCTTGCCCTTTCCGTTCGTGGCGTTAAAACGTATCATATTGGGTCTCCTTTCCATATATGATAAAAATATAATAACGTCGTTATTAAGTGCGGTCCGGCTCAAAACTATTTAAAGCAAAAAGCAGATACATACACTTTTCCACTATTACAGATATAAATAATAGCAGTTAACGACGACCTTCGCAACCATGTTTTTGTTAAATTATTATTATAAATCGTTCATTTAACTTTTTTTTCATGGCTGCCCATACGTTATGGAAACTGATCATTCCTTTTCACAGTTTCTGGTTAGATGATAGCAAGCGGCCGATATAAAAAACAATCAATAAACCCTGCTGTTTTGGGTAATGAGCACCTGTTTTTTAGACATGAAAAAAGAGAGCGTATCTTCAATATATATAATGAAGATACGTTCTCTCACCGGCAAGGCTGCCGGGAATACCCGCGGAAAGCAGCTCCGCTGCCCCTGCCCGTAAGTCCGGCCGCGCGCGGCTGCGCTCTTGGGCTCATCTCCGCGGCAGGATCAGGAAGCTTAACGATAATACTTTTATCTTACACCGGCCGTTCAGCCGGCTTTCGCGCCAAAAGGCGCGATCGCGTCAGCCTTTAAGGCTGAAGATCCCGATCTCGCCGTTCATGAAGGCGGTGATCATATTGCTGGTGAGGGCCACATGGCTGGGAGTATAGCACTCCTTCAGCTCGTCTCTGGAGAAGAAGCGGGCCGACGAGAGCTCGACGCCGTCGGCGTGGGCGTCCTCGCTCTCGGCCTCGCAGAGGAAGCCGCAGAGCAGGCTCGAGCTCATGGCCCAGGGCTGGCTCTTGTAGAAGGTGATGTTCTTTACCCTGATGCCGACCTCTTCCATCACCTCGCGGCGCACGGTATCCTCGATGGTCTCCCCTATCTCGCAAAAGCCCGCGACCAGGGCGAAGCGGCCGGAGCCGGGCCTGTTGTACTGGGTGCAGAGTATCTTGTCCTCGTGCATGACGCCGACGATGACGCAGGGATTGATGCGGGGGAAGATCATGTTGCCGCACTTGGGGCATTTCATCATGCGCTCCCTGCCGTCGTGGATCAGGGGAGAACCGCAGCGGCCGCAGAAGCGCTCGCTCTCGTACCAGTTGTTGAGATGGAAGGCGGTGATGGCGGCGTAGGCCTTCTCCTTGGGGAAGGTGTCCCGAAAGAGGCTTATGTCTTCGTATCCGAAGCCCGAAAGCTCGAGGGCCTCACCGGTACGGAGCAGGAAATAGTCGTCCTCGCCGATAGTAAAGATGAAGCTGAGATCCGGCTCATCCCCGTTCACGTCGAGCCCCTCCCTGACAGCGCCGCCGGCGAGCAGCTGGCCGTAAGTGGGAAAGCTCAGTTCCCTGGTCAGCGTGGCGTAGGACGGTCCGCTGACGAGTATCTCGACCGGGCCCGCTCCTTCCTCTATGCGGCAGAAGAGCTTCTTGCCCGTGAAATGGAGCACGAAGGAAGACGAAGACGGCCTCTTCGCCGCGTCGTACTGGTTGTTGAGGCTCCTGGGAGCGATGTCCTGTATCATAGATGCTTCCTTTCATAAAATGCCGCGGTCCGGCCCTGCTCAAGAGATATACGACCTGCGCGGGGCCGCGCGCTGAGGGGCATGAAAAAGGCTCCTTTGTTCAAGGAGCCTTGGTGGTGCGGTATAATGGACTTGAACCATCACGGTGTTACCCATACGGCCCTCAACCGTACGCGTCTGCCAATTCCGCCAATACCGCGCGTCAACATGTGGTATATTAGCACTGCTTCGGCGTTTTGTAAAGCGGAATTTCGAAAAATCTCCGAGTTTTTTAAATAATGAACCCGGCGATCAGCCTCACGGCCAGGGCGAACACCCAGGCCACCCCGCACTGGGCGGCGACGAGGCCGGCGGCCTGCCTGCCGCCGAGCTCGTTTTTGATGGAGGCGATGGCGGCGACGCAGGGAGTATAGAGCAGGCAGAAGGTGATCATGGAAGCGGCGGCGGCCGGGCTCAGCGCGGAGGCGAAGCCCGCTTCCGAGCCGAAGAGCACGTTCAGGGTGGCGACGACGCTCTCCTTCGCCGCGAGGCCCGTGACCACTGCCGTGGCGCAGCGCCAGTCCCCGAAGCCCAAAGGAGCGAAGACGGGAGCGATGAAGCCGCCCAGCAGCGCGAGTATGCTCGCCGCGGGATCGTCAGTCATGCGCAGGTCGGTGCCGAAACTCTGCAGGAACCAGATGGCGATGGTGGCGACGAAGATTATGGTGAAGGCCCTCTGCAGGAAATCCTTCGCCTTGTCCCACAGCAGCAGGCCGACGCTCTTGGGCGAGGGCATGCGGTAATTGGGCAGTTCCATGACGAAGGGCACCGCGTCTCCCCTGAACATGGTCTTCTTGAGCAGCATGGCGATCAGGATGCCGACGAAGATGCCGCCGAAATATATCAGGACCATTACCGCTCCGGCGTGCCGCGGGAAGAAGGCCGCGGTGAAGAAGCCCCAGATGGGGAGCTTGGCCGAGCAGCTCATGTAGGGAGTGAGCATGATGGTCATGCGCCTGTCCCTTTCGGAGGGCATGGTGCGGCTGGCCATGACTCCGGGCACCGTGCAGCCGAAGCCGATGAGAAGAGGCACGATGCTGCGGCCCGAAAGGCCGATCTTCCTGAGGAGCTTGTCCATGACGAAGGCGATTCTGGCCATGTAGCCGGTGTCCTCGAGCAGAGACAGGAAGAAGAACAGGGTCACGATTATGGGCAGGAAGCTGATGACGCTGCCCACCCCGGCGAAGATGCCGTCTGATATCAGGGATCTTAAGGTCTCGCTCACCCCGGCGGACTCCATGGCGGCGTCAGCCGCCCCCGCGAGGCCGCCGATCGCGCTGTCGAGCACATCCTGAAGGAAGGCGCCTATCACGTTGAAGGTGAGATAGAAGACCAGGCCCATGATGGCGATGAAGGCGGGGATGGCTGTGTATCTTCCGGTCAGTATCCTGTCGGCCGCGGCGCTGCGCTTCCTCTCTTTGCTCTCGTGAGGCAGCACCACGCATTCCTTAACGAGCTTCCTGATGAAGGAATAGCGCATGTCGGCGATGGCGGCCGAGCGGTCGAGGCCTCTCTCCTCCTCCATCTGCAGGACTATGTGCTCCACCGTCTCCTTCTCGTTCTGCGTGAGGTCAAGGGCCTCGAGCACTCTCGTGTCGCCCTCGGCCAGCTTGGTCGCCGCGAAGCGCACCGGTATGCCGGCCTGCTCGGCGTGATCGGAGATGAGATGTATAAGAGCGTGCAGGCAGCGGTGGACGGCGCCTCCGGCCTCGTCCCTGTCGCAGAAATCGAGCCTGCCCGGCCGCTCCTGGTACTGGGCGACGTGCACGGCGTGGCTTATGAGCTCGTCCACGCCCTGGTTCTTGACAGCGGAGATGGGGACTACCGGTATGCCCAGCATGCTCTCCATCATGTTTATGTCTATCGATCCGCCGTTGCCCTCGAGCTCGTCCATCATGTTCACGGCCAGGACCATCGGTATGTCGAGCTCCATCAGCTGCATGGAAAGATAGAGCCCCCTGCTTATGCTGGTGGCGTCGAGTATGTTGATGATGCCGTTGGGCTTCTCGTCCAGGATGAACTGACGCGAAACTATCTCTTCGCTGGTATAGGGCGAGAGCGAATAGATGCCCGGAAGATCGGTGACCTCGGTATTCTCGAAGCCCCTTATGGCCCCGCTCTTGCGGTCCACCGTGACCCCGGGGAAATTGCCCACATGCTGGTTGGAGCCGGTGAGCTGGTTGAAAAGAGTGGTCTTGCCGCTGTTCTGGTTGCCGGCGAGGGCGAATCTGATGACCGTGCCCTTCGGCAGAGGATCCTCATCGGCCTTGACGTGGTATCTTCCCATCTCGCCGAGACCCGGGTGCTCTATGGAAGAGGTGCGGGCCTTGCCGTTCGAGGCGCCGGGCTCATCCAGGGGCTCGACCTCGATCCTGGCCGCGTCGTCAAGGCGCAGGGTGAGCTGGTAACCGTGTATCCTCAGTTCTATCGGATCCCCCATGGGGGCGGCCTTTATGAGCGTCAGCTCAGCACCGGGCAGAACGCCCATGTCGAGGAAATGCTGGCGCAGGGCTCCCTCTCCCCCTACCCGCGTGACGCGGGCGGAGGAGCCGAAAGCCAGATCTTTGAGTGTCATTACAATTCTCCTTTGAACGAAGCCCTCTACTTCTTGAGCAGATCTCTGATCTCGGTGAGGAGCACTATGTCCTCAGCGGGCTTGGGAGGCTCCGCGGGCTTCTCTTCTTCTTTCTTCTTGGCCTTGTTGAGAGCCTTGATCACCGTGAAGAGCACGAGGGCTACGAGGAGGAAGTTCACTATAGCCTGGATGAAGTTGCCGTACGCGAGCTCCGCGGATCCGACAACAGCCTTGAGCTCGGCGAAGTTGACGCCGCCGGTGATCATGCCGATGAGGGGCATGATGACGTCGTTTACCAGCGAGGTGATGATAGCGGTGAAGGCTCCGCCTATGACGACGCCTACAGCCATATCGACCACGTTGCCGCGCGATATGAATGCCTTGAATTCCTTGGCGAATTTGTTTTCTTTCATGATTCGATCCCTCCGTTGGACCGCCGCCGTTCCTTCGGCGGCTATTTGTTAGTCTAAACTAACTGATCCGATTTGTCAACGCTTCTTTGATTTTTGCAGACTGCGAGGAGATATGATATAATTACACTCGCCTTGATTATATACTAAAAAAAACGGCGCGGCCATTTATTTTCGTTTGAGCCGGGCGCCGCGCGGGGCAAAGGACAGGCGGAGGATGAAAGAAAAAAAGATTTTGCTGATAGTGAATCCGGTCTCGGGCACCCTCGGGTCGAAAGACGCAATGTTCGAGGCCCTCAAGGTCTTCTGCGCCGCGGACTGGACAGTTACCGCCGCCCTGACCCAGAAAAGAGGCCACGCCATAGAGCTGGCCGAAGGCGCCGCGGCCGCGGGCTTTGACGCCGTGGTCTGCTGCGGCGGCGACGGCACCCTGAACGAGACTCTGACGGGCCTGATGATCTCCGAGATGAGGACGGGCAGGAACATGCCCCTGGGCTACATACCCTGCGGCAGCACCAACGATTTCGCCGCGACCCTGGGCATATCCTCCGACCCCGCCCAGGCGGCGCGAGACATAGTAGCCTCTCCCGGCGTCTCCCTGGACGCGGGCCGCTTCGCCAAAGACCACTGGTTCTCCTACATCGCCTCCTTCGGCGCCTTCACCCAGGCCTCCTGGTCCGCCCCCCAGGATCTTAAGAACGTGGTCGGCCACATGGCCTATATAATCGAGGGCCTCAAGGACATGTCGAGCCTCAAGCCCTACCGGGTCAAGGTCTGGGCCGATGGCTTCAGCTGCACCGGCGACTACGTCTTCGGCTGCGTGAGCAACACCCGCTCCATCGGCGGCATAGTCAAGCTCAGAGAGGGCGATATCGGCCTCGACGACGGGCTCTTCGAGCTGCTGCTGGTCAAATACCCCCTCACGACGACGGATATCAGCAATATAATCACCGGTATCTTCAGCTCCGACTTCACATCCGACGCCTTCGAGCTCGTCAAGACGACCAGGGCGCGCTTTGAGTTCGAGGAGGAGCTCTACTGGTCCCTGGACGGCGAGAAGGTCAAGGGCGCGAAGAACGTCGAGGTCACGAACATAACGAAGGCGGTCACGCTGCTCAAGTAGCGGACCGCCCGTAAATATATTGTTTCTTTGTTTGGGAGCCCGCGGGCTCCTTTTTATTTCTTCTCCGCCCTCACCATCCTCGAGAGCATCTCGTTCCATTCCTCCTGCAGCTTCCTGCCGGTCTTCGTGATCGGCAGTCCGCCGTTCGCTCCCGCTCTCATGCAGACGGGCAGCTGGTCCTGGATGTTCCTGAAGGCGACGATCACGTCGTCCATGGGGATCACGCTCTCAACGCCGGCCAGGGCCAGCTCCGCGCCCATGAGGGCGACGGCCGCTCCCATGGCGTTGCGCTTGATGCAGGGCACCTCGACGGCGGGGGTCGCCGGATCGCAGGTGAGGCCGAAGGTGTTCTTTAAGGCGATGGCGGCGGCGTTCACGATCTGGCGCGGTGTCCCGCCGGCCAGATAGCAGGCTCCCGCGGCGGCCATGGAGGCGGCGCAGCCCACCTCTCCCATGCAGCCTCCGCCCGAGCCGGTGAACATGCACTCCTTGCTCATGAGGCAGCCGATCAGGGCCGAGACGATGTAGGCTTCGGCCTGCTTCTCGCGGGAGGAGGCGTATCTTTCCGCGACGGCGAAGAGCGTGCCGGGAAGAGTGCCGGCCGAGCCCGAGGTGGGGCTCGCCACTATCCTGCCCGCCGAGGCGCTGATCTCAGCCATAGCCACGGCTCCCGCCATGGCCTTGTTGAAGACGGGGCCGACTATGGACCTGCCCGAGGCGCCGAGCTCTTCGATCATCCTCGCGTCGCTGCCGGAGGCGAAGCCGGCGATGAGATCGTTGTCTCCCTTAAGCCCTCTGGCGGTCGAGATCTCTTCCACCTCGAGCTCAAAAAGAGCCTCCTGCATCACGCGCTCCCTGCTCGAGCCGCTGAGCGAGTTCTCGTATCTGAAGGCCGCTTCGAGTATGCCGATCTTCTCCGCGTCTTTCTGCATCTCTTCGAAAGACTGATAGCAGGCTTCGGCGCCCGGCTTTACGGCGATGCTCCTGATGGGAGGGACCACCCTCTTCATGACCGCGCCTTCGGCGAAGAGCGCCTTCTCCAGCGCCGCCATCGTCTCCTCCGA
>JAEEIC010000112.1 GCA_016281165.1 Bacillota bacterium
GGTCATTACCGCGGCGCGGTACTTTTATTCTCCGTGATGACGGCGGCAGCCCTCATCGCCTTCCTCATGGCCGCAGTCGAGGCCTTCACCGCGGTGGTGTCCGCATTCATGACCTTCACCGTGGTGGTGTCCGCAATCATTGCCTTCGCCGTGGTTGTGTCCGCAGTCATGGCCTTCGCCGTGGTGGTGGCCGCAATCGTGTCCTTCGCCGTGGTGCTGGCCGTGATGGTCACACATCGCGTTCGGGTCGTATTCCAGCCTGCCTTCGGCAAGGGCCTTCGCGGCGGCGTCGGCCGATCCCTGTACTCCGGCATAGAGAGCGATCCCCGCGTCCGCGAGGGCCGCCTGCGCGCCCATACCGATGCCTCCGCAGATCAGTACGTCGGCCTTCACCGCCTGCAGGAAGCCCGCAAGGGCGCCGTGTCCGCTCCCGTTCGTATCGACGATCTGCTCATTGACTATCTTTCCGTCTTCGGCGTCATAGAGCTTGAACTGCGCGGTATGGCCGAAGTGCTGGAATATCTCTCCGTTTTCAAATGTGACTGCGATCCTCATGGTATCTTTTCCTTTCTCGATGATCTCCTGACCGGTATCGACCGGTCCGTATTCAAAATGGCCGCCTGTTATCAGCAGCCTTTTCCCCTGAACGAGGGCTTCCGCGACCTTTTTTCTCGCGCTGTCGTAAATGGCGGTGACGGTGGTGCGGGAGATGTTCATCCTCAGCGCGCAGGCTTCCTGCGTCAGACCTTCGTGATCCAAAAGCCTCAGAGCCTCGAATTCGTCAACGGTCATCTGAACGCTTTCCGCCGCGTTTATGTCGTCGGGCGAGAAGCTGCGATAGAGAGGAAGCTGCTCTATCCTGCGGCATCTGAACGGTCTCGGCATAAGCTCTCCTTTCTGACATATGTCAGTTATTATGATATAACGATTAACGACATATGTCAATAACGATCCGCGGATCTGTCCCGCTCCCGAAAAAAGAGATGATATGCCGGGGCAGGCGGCCAGCTGCCCGCTAAAAAAAGATCCTCCCGGCGGAGGATCTTTTACATTCGTTATTCGGCGTCTGTATCCGAACGGCCGGCGCTCTACAGCTTTTCGATCTCGTTCTTTATGAGCTTTCTGAGCATGATCTGGGCGGCGGTGACGGAGACGAACTCGGCGCAGGGGTAGGCGAACCAGATGCCGTCCAGCCCGAAGACTCTCGAAAATATGAAGGCCAGGGGGATCAGCACCAGGATCTGGCGCAGCAGGGTCACGATCAGGGAGTTGATGCCGTGGGCCGTCGCCTGGAAGAGGGTGCCGGGGATCATGGACCAGGCGATGAAGGGAAAGCTCAGGCTTATGATGCGCAGGGCCCTGACTCCCAGTCTCATCATCTCGCCCTGGGCGTTGAACATGCTCATCAGGGCATTGGGGAAGATCTCGAAGATGGCGCAGCCGAAGAGCATGATGCCGAAGGCCAGGAAGAGCGATTTCCTGAAGGTCTCCATCAGGCGCTCTTTATTGCGCGCGCCGAAGTTGAAGCCCATGATGGGCATCACGCCCTGGTTCATGCCGAAGACCGGCATGAAGACGAAGCTCTGCAGCTTGAAATATACGCCGAGGACCGCGACCGCGGTCTCGCTGAAGCTGATGAGTATCGCGTTGAGGCATATCGTGGTGACCGAATTGACCGACTGCATGACGATCGAAGGAAGTCCCACGGCGTATATGTCCCTGATGGTGCGCAGGTCCGGCCTGAAGCCTCTCAGCTTGATCTGTACGGGGAAATGCTTGTGTCTCAGCATCCACTGGGCCAGACACATGGCAAGGATCTGGCCGATCACGGTGGCGTAAGCGGCTCCCGCGACGCCCAGCGCAGGGCAGCCGAGATAACCGAAGATCATGATCGGGTCGAGGATTATATTCGTGATGGCTCCGGTGAGCGAGCAGATCATGGGCGAGATCATGTCGCCGCAGCCTTGCATGATGCGCTCGGTGCTCGTCGCGCACATGGGGAAAAAGCAGCACATGAGGACTATGCGTCCGTAGGTGACGGCAGGCTCGATCAGCGCGGGGTTGTCGCTGAAGGCGCTGGCGAAGGCCGGGACGCCGAAATAGCCGATAAAGAGGAATACCAGCCAGGAACAGAAGGCGAGGAACACTCCGTGAGTGGCGGCCTTATCCGCGGCTTCGACGTTCTTCTCGCCCAGCCTCCTCGAGATCAGCGAGACCAGGCCGACCGCGGTACCGACGCTGACGGCGATCGAGAGCTGCTGCAGGGGGAAGATCAGGGAGACTGCCGAAAGGGCGCTCTCGCCGATGCGCGATACGTAGATGCTGTCGACGATGTTGTACATGGCCAGGATCAGCATCGAGAATATCGAAGGCAGGGACATTTTTATGATCAGGGGCAGGATGGGGGCTGTCCCCATGCGGATGTGCCTCTCGTTCATCGCGTTGTTTTCGCTCATTTCATTATCCTTTCATTCTCAAAATAACAAGGCATTATATCACCCGCTCCGAGGCCGCGCAAGGATAAAACGTATGAGCCCGGAGGCTTTTCTTTTTCGGCCGGGCCCCGTCCGCGGCTTCGGCAGCCGGAAAAAATCTCGTGTATGTGTGCCTGATATGTGATATATTAATTTTAATGTGCAATTCGTTATATCTCCCGCATCAACGAACAAGAAAGGAATAACTCATGCTCTTTATCAAGAACGGACACGTCAAGACCATGGCGGGCCCCGATATCGAAAACGGCTGCGTCCTCATCAATGACGAGGGCAGGATCGAGAAGGTCGGCGCCGGCCTCAAGGCTCCCAAGGGAGCGACTGTCATCGACGCGGAAGGCAGGCTCGTCACCCCGGGCTGCGTCGACGCCCACTGCCATATCGGCATGCTCGATTCCGCCATGCGCTGGGAGGGCGACGACGTCAACGAGATCGTCGACCCCTGCACCCCGCAGCTGCGCGCCATCGACGGCATCTACGTATACGACGAGGCCTTCCCCCTGGCCCTGACCGGAGGCGTGACCACCGCCGTCACCGGCCCCGGAAGCGCCAACGTTCTGGGCGGTACCTTCGCCGCCATCAAGCTCTATGGCAACAGCATCGACAAGATGATCCTCAGGGAGCCCGTCGCCATGAAGTGCGCCTTCGGCGAGAACCCCAAGGGCTGCTACGGGCAGCACGGCAAGAGCCCGATGACCAGGATGGCGGTCGCCGGCCTGCTCAGGGAGATGCTCTTCAAGGCAAAGCGCTACATGCAGGACAAGGCCGATGGCAAGAACCCGGCCTTCGATATGAAGCTTGAGGCCCTCATCCCCGTCCTCGAGGGCAAGATCCCCCTCAAGGCCCACGCTCACAGGGCCGACGATATCCTGACCTCCATCAGGGTCGCCAAGGAATTCGGCGTCAAGATCACTCTCGACCACTGCACCGAGGGACACCTGATCGCCGACGAGCTGGTCGAAGAGGGCTGGCCCTGCTTCGTGGGACCGACCTTCGGCGGCAAGAGCAAGCTCGAGCTGCTCAACAAGACCTTCGACACTCCGAGGATACTCAACGAGAAGGGCCTGACCATCAGCATCATCACCGACGCTCCCGTCATCCCCCTCGAATATCTGCCCATGTGCGCGGGACTCGCTGTCAACGCCGGCCTCAAGGAAGAGGAGGCCTGGAAGGCCATCACCGTCAATCCGGCCAACAGCACCGGCATCGGCGACAGAGTCGGCACTCTTGAGCCCGGCAAGGACGGCGACGTCGTCATCTGGGCGGGCAATCCCATGTACGAGCTCGGGACCCAGGCCTACACCACCATCATCGAGGGCAAGGTCGTCTATCAGAGGTAGAAAAGGGCGGCGGAAAACGTTCCGCCTCGTCCGCGGATGCCGCAACACTTTGAGGATATTTAAGACCCGCAGCCGCGGAGCCTCGATCATGTTTACTGTAACAATATTACGTTTACCGCATTCGGATCATATGAAAGGAACTGAAATATGCTTCTCATCAAGAACGGCCATGTGAAGACCATGGCAGGAAAAGAATTCGAAAACGGCTGTGTCCTCATCAACGACGAGGGCAAGATCGAAAAGGTCGCCGCCAGGATCGCGGCTCCCAAGGGCGCGCAGGTCATCGACGCAGATGGACGTCTCGTCACTCCCGGCTGCGTCGAGGCTCACTGCCACATCGGCCTGGACAACAGCGCGATGCGCTGGGAGGGCATGGATTATAACGAAGCGATCGATCCCGTGACCCCGCAGCTGCGCGCCATCGATTCCATCAATCCTCTCGACGAGCAGTTCCCCCTGGCCCTGGCGGGCGGCGTCACCACCGCCGTCACCGGACCCGGATCGGCCAACGTCGTGGGCGGCACCTTCGCCGCCGTCAAGCTCTACGGCAAGCGCGTCGACAAGATGATCGTCAAAGAGCCTGTCGCCATGAAGTGCGCCTTCGGCGAGAATCCCAAGGGCTGCTACGGACAGAAGGGCAAGAGCCCGATGACCAGGATGGCCGTCGTCGCCCTGCTCAGAGAGCTCCTCTTCAAGACCCAGCGTTACATGAAGGACAAGGCCGAGGGCAAGAATCCTCCCTTCGATATGAAGCTTGAGGCCATGATCCCCGTGCTTGAAGGGAAGATCCCCCTCAAGTGCCACGCCCACAGAGCCGACGACATCCTCAGCTCCATCAGGGTCGCCAAGGAGTTCGGCGTGGGCCTCACTCTCGATCACTGCACCGAGGGCCACCTGATCGCCGACGAGCTGGCGGAAGAGGGCTATCCCGCCTTCGTGGGACCCACCTTCGGCGGCAAGAGCAAGCTCGAGCTGCTCAACAAGACCTTCGACACCCCGAAGGTCCTCAACGAGAAGGGCCTGACCATCAGCATCGTCACCGACGCGCCGGTCATCCCCCTGCAGTACCTGCCCATGTGCGCGGGGATGGCGGTCAACAGCGGCCTCAGGGAAGAGGAAGCCTGGAAGGCCATCACCATCAATCCTGCCAACAGCACCGGCATCGGCGACAGGGTAGGCTCTCTTGAGCCCGGCAAGGACGGAGACGTGGTCATCTGGACCGCCGACCCCATGCACGCGCTCGGCGCCCAGGCCTTCATCACCGTCGTCGACGGCAAGGTAGTCTATCAGAAGTAACGGCTCCAAGAGCCGGCGGCAGAAGTCCTTCTGATACCGGCAGACCGACCGCCCTGAAGCCATCCTTCGGGGCGGTCTTTTTGTTTATGCCCGCGATCACAGTGTTGGATGATCTCGCAAA
>JAEEIC010000113.1 GCA_016281165.1 Bacillota bacterium
AAGCGCTGAAGTAAACTGATAACGACCGGCTCCCTTTCCGGAGCCGGTTTTTTCATGCCCGGGGCGCTCACAGGCGCAGGACCGCGAAAGCAGGACTTAAAGGAGACGGCGCGATGCCTTGGCCGCACCCTCCTGTCCTGCGGAAAGGACATATCATGAAGAAATTATTGCTCATACTGCTGGCGCTGGCCCTTTCCTGCGCGCCGGCGTTCGCCGCCGCCTCCGCACAGCAGGCCATCAGCGGCGGTAAGACGGCGGAGATGGTATTCTTGGACAAGGGCTCGGCAAGAGCGCTCATCACTCTCGGCGAAGACAGTGTCGCCAAAGACATGAGCTTTGACGATCACATAGCCGCGGCCGAAAAGAGCGGCGGGCTGCTGCTCTCCATCAACGGGACCTACTTCAATTCCTACTACAAGACGGACAGGGCCCTCGCCTATCCGGACAACTGCGCCCTCATACAGCAGACTCTGATGATGGACGGCGAGGTGGTCGTCGGGGGCGGCGACGGGCGCAAGATGACCCTGGGCGTCACCGCGGACGGTGGATTCATCATCAGCAGCGTGGCCATAAAGCCTTACGCGAGGATAAACGGACAGAACTACTACTTCTGGGGCGTCAACAGGTACTTCAGCGACGACTACTCGGTGGAGCTGGTCACGGACAGGCTCGGCTACGACGCAGCCCTGCCCGCGGGAGCAGTGGTCCTCTGGGTCAGGAACGGCGTCATAGAGAGCATCGACAGCCCCGCTTCCTTAAGCGTGCCGGCAGGATATAAGGCGATAGTCTTCCACAAGTCCATGTGGGAGAGCGCCCTCGTCTGGAACGATATCAAGGCCGGAGACGCGGCGGAGATACTGACCGAGTTCGACCTCGCGGACGAGGCGGACAGGAACGTCTGGGAGAGGGTCGTGACGGCCGTGGCCGGCGATCCCCCGCTGGTATCGAACGGGAAGAACGCGGCCTCCGACACCACCAACACCGACGCGAAGCTGGCGGCGGACAGGGTGCTGCAGAGGAGCTTCGCCGCGGTGCTCAAAGACGGAAGAGCGGTCTTCGGCACCGTGAACGCGAGCCCCAACGCCCTGGCGGACTACCTGATATCGATAGGGGCGGAGGACGCGGTCTGCCTTGACGGCGGAGCCTCCAGCGCCCTTCAGGCGGGAGGAAAGAAGCTCACCTCTCCCGGCAGGAAGCTCGCCAACGTGCTCCATATGGTCGCGATCCCCGCGGGCAGCGATGCCGGCGGCGCGCCGCAGGCAGAGAGCGCGCAGATCTTTACCGACGTTCCCCTGAACTTCTGGGCGGCCCCGTATATAAACGAGGCCTTCGCCGACGGCGTCATCGAAGGGACCTCCTACGATCCCCTTTCCGGCGCCAGGACCTTCGCGCCCAGATCGACCCTGAGCTTCGCCCAGCTCGCGACCATACTGCTCAGAGCGTATTACGGCGATGAATACAGGGCCCTGGAAGGCTCCGGGGTCAAGTGGTCGGACGCGGCCTATCAGCTGACGGAAAAGTACGGCCTCTGGAACCATCCCGTTGATAAGGACGTATTCCTTAAGGGCATCAGCCGCTGCGACATGGCGAGCCTGATGGTGAACATCATAAAAGACAGGACCGGCATCTCCGTCACCGAGAGCGAGAAGGCCGATGCGGCGGCAAAAATACCGGACATAGATGAAGTCCCGCTGCAGTACAGAGACGATATATTGACGGCTTATGCCCTGAGGCTGCTCTCGGGTTACGACGACGGTTCCTTCGGCGGGAGCCGCACCATGAACCGCGCTCAGGCCGCCACCATCTACTGCAACATGAAAGCTCTGGGAAGATAGGATCCAAAATAAAGCA
The DNA here is from genome assembly GCA_016281165.1 of Bacillota bacterium. GTDB lineage: Bacteria > Bacillota > Clostridia > Peptostreptococcales > Anaerovoracaceae > RGIG2707. The sequence goes on from JAEEIC010000113.1 coordinate 1,852, forward strand.
GAAGGCCCCGCCCTCCGCAGGGAGGACGGGGCTTTTTGACGTGAAAACGGGGAAAACTCAGGCCACGGTAAACAGCAGCACGGTCTCGTACTCGCTGAGCTTCTGCTTCTCCGGCCCATAAGGCGCCGCGATACCGTTCCACAGGGCCGCGGCCGCCCTGTTCTTTTCGTTGTATTTGATCTCCCAGGAGCCCTTGAAGCGCCCGAATATGAGCTGCACCGCCCCCTGAGCGATATGCCTTCTCCTGAAGGCGGGAAAGACCGTGAACTCCGCCATCACGTGATCGGTCCTGCCGCCGAAGTACGAATAAGGATTGAGCATGGCGAAGCCCGCCAGCCTGCCGTCCGCGTATATGAAGAAGGCGTCTCTTTCCGGATCGCTGAAATATTCTTCAAAGTGCCCGTAATGCAGATTCCCGGCCTCGTCCATGGGGTCGTCGTAGAAGTTCGTCATCTCGTACAGGTACTTCTGGTTTATGTTCTAAAGCAGCTCCCGGTCTTCGGGACGGACCCTGACCAGCTCCGTCATCTCATATCCTCCTGTACATAGGGCACGCGGGCCGAGGGGACGAGCCTTGAGGCGGGGCCTGTGTGCAGGCTCTTGTCGTCGAAGAAGATGTTGGCGCCGAAGGCCTTGAGCACCTCTGCTTTGTCGACCCCGCCCAGGAAGAAGGCCTCATCTATGCGCACGTTCCAGGCCATGAGAGTCCTGATGACGCGCTCGTGGGCGGGGGCGTTGCGCGAGGTCACGAGGGCGGTGCGTATGGGCATGGCGTCCTCGGGGAAGCGCGTCTGGACGAGGGAGATGGTCTTGAGCAGCTTGGCGAAGGGACCCTCGGGCAGGGGCTTTAAGGCGTTCTTCCTCTCGTGCTCGGTAAAAGCCTCCAGGCCCTCCTCTTCGTAGATCTTCTCCGCCTCATCGGAAAATATCACCGCGTCCCCGTCGAAGGCGATGCGTATCTGCGAGCTCATCTCGTCCGCCCCTTCGGGGAGGGTGCCGCTGCAGATTATGCCCCCGGCGACGCCGGCGTTGACGGCCTCCTGCACGTCCTGCTCGTTGGCAGACAGGAACAGATCGGTCCTGAAGGCTCCCAGATACGGAGCGACAGGTCTTCCGCCCACCAGGGCCGCGCGGCTGATGTCGAGGCCGTAGTGGCTGATCGAGTTGAAGATGCGGAGGCTGGTGTCGGCGCTGTTGCGGGACATCACGATGATCTCGGTGAGGCTCTCGCCGCCGCAGTTGAGATTGTGCAGGGCTCTTACCAGGGGGAAGGCGATTCCGGGGCGCAGTATGTCGTTCTCGCGCTCCTGCTGGTAGCGCGAGTAGGCCTCGAGGCCTTCGTTCTCAAAGATCTCGTTCTCTTTCTCAAGGTCGAAGAGGGCTCTCGAGGAGACCCCGACGACCAGTCTGTCTGTAAGATCGTATGCCATGATCATCCTTTCACCGCGGTCTGTGCCGCTCGCGGGCCGCTGAGGGAGCTTAGAGTTTATACATCCTCGTGTATTTCTCGCGTATATAGTCGATGTAGTGCTTTGCCGTGAGCTCCTCGCCGTCGACTCTCTTCAAGACCTCGGCGGGCTCGTAGATGCCGCCGGTCTTGTGGAGCTTTTCCTTCATCCACTCCGTTATGGGCAGCAGCTCGCCCTTCCTCACCTTCTCGCGCATGTCGGGCATGTCTTTGAGCATGGCCTTGTAGAAATGACCGTCGTAGAAGTTGCCCAGCACGTAGGTATGGAAGTAGCCGATGTAGCCGCTGGACCAGTGCATGTCCTGCAGCACTCCCTCGGCGTCGTTTTCGGGGACCACGCCCAGGTATTCCTTCGACTTCTCGTTCCAGTGATGGGGCAGGTCCTCAAAGCTGATATCGCCGTCGAAGAGCAGCTTCTCCAGCTCGTAGCGCAGGATTATATGCATGTTGTAGGTGAGCTCGTCGCAGCGCATCCTGTGGGGGCTCTCGCGCACGCAGTTCATGGAGAGGTAGAATTCCTCGGGGCTGAAGCGTTTGAGCCCGGGGAAGTATCCGGCGGCGATGGGGAGCAGGTGCTCCCAGTATTCGGGGCTCCTGCCGACGATGTTCTCAAGGTATCTGGACTGAGCCTCGTTCATGCCGGCGCCCTTCATGTGCTCGAGCGTCGTGTAGCGCAGAGACGGATCGACGTGCTGGCCGGTGAGGGCGTGGCCGCCCTCGTGCAGGCAGGAGCAGACCGCCATGGTGAAGTTGTCCTCGTAGTAGCGGGTGGTGAGCCTCACGTCGTATATGTCGTTGCCGGTGGTATAGGGATGGGCGCTGACGTCTACCCTGCCCTTTCTGAAATCGAAGCCTATGCTCTCCAGGACCTTATGGCAGAGCTGCTCCTGCTTTTCCCGGGGGTAATTGCCGAAGATGAGGGCGGGATCGGGCTTTACAGGCGAAGCCTTGATATCCTCGAGCAGGGGGAGCTCGAAGGCCTTGAGCTCGTCGAAGAGCCTGTCCATCACGGGCCTGGTGATGCCGGGCTCCCAGTCGTCCATGAGGCCGCTCATGGGATCCTTCTCCCAGCCGTGGCAGGCGGCGAGCCTGGCTAAAAGCTCGAACTCCTTCTTCATCCAGGGCGCGAGGCTCTTGAAATCGTTATGCTTCTTCGCTTCCTGCCAGACGACCTCGCACTGCAGGTTGTGGGAGGCGTATTCCATGAAGAGGGCGGGATCGATCTCGGCCTGGTACTTGTACTGCTTCCGGTATTTTTTTATCATCGCGGCGAGGACGGGGTCTTCGGCGGGCTTCTCCTCAAGGGCGCAGAGCAGCTCGTCCATCTCGGGGGAGGTCTTTCTCTTCATGGCCTCGCCCGAGAGGAAGGCGATGGAATCCCCCCTGTACTGAGCGGCATCGAGGGGCAGGTTCACCCTCATGTCCCAGGAGAGAGTGCTCCTTATGTTCTCAAGGAAGTCTATCTCGCGCACCAGGGCGCGGAAACGTTTTTCGGCCTCTTCGTATCTCATGTCGTTCTCCTTTTTCTCTTTTCTGGCGCGGGCGGCGGATCTCGGCGCGGCCGCATGCCTCTTTATATTATATCATGAGGCGGCGCGTAATAAAACTTCGGAAAGGCGGGACATATCCCCCTCCGTATTGTATAATAACTGCGTCCGCGGAGCGGACGGGAGGAACTGATGACAACGAAGGAACAGATCGAAAAGATCAGGATCATCGCGACGGATCTGGACGGCACCCTGCTGAACGCGGACGGGATGCTCTCCGAGAGGACGGCGGCGGCGCTGAAAAGAGCCCAGAGCAGGGGCTTTCACTTCGTCGCGTCCACGGGAAGGGCCTTCCACACCATCCCGGATTTCATAAAAAAGACCGAAGGGATGGAATACATGGTGACCAGCAACGGCGCCAGGGTCGTGAGGATGCCTTCCGGCGAGACCCTTTCGGAGAGCCTGCTCAGCGCCGAAGACGTGGCGCGCGTCATGCCCTGGATCTCGGACGGGACCCATCTGATCGAGATCTTCACGGAAGGCAGGGTCTACATGGATCAGCGCTGCATGGACGATCTGGCGGGCTTCGGCATCACCTCGGCCTGGAGCCAGCATTACAGAAGGACCACCAGGATCCCGGTGCCCGACTGCCTCGAGCTGGCGATGACCGCCCCGGACAGGATAGAGAATATAAACATCATGTTCTCGCCCGCGGACGAGGATAAAAGGCTGGCCATGGCCGCGGAGCTTCAGCGGCTGCCCGGCCTCAACGTCGTGAGCTCGGCCGCCCACAACATCGCCATCGGCAGCCGCAGGACCTCAAAGGCGGGCGGGCTGCTGCAGGTGGCAAGATACTACGGGCTGGGCCTTGAGAACGTCATCGCCTTCGGCGACAGCACCAACGACAGGCACATGATAGAGAGCTGCGGCATAGGCGTCGCCATGGGGAACGCCGCGGACGAAGTGAAGGAGGCGGCCGATCTTATCGCCCCGCCGAACACGGAGGACGGGGTCGCGCGAGTCCTCGGGGAGCTGCTGGGGATATGATCACCTCAGCCCTTTGAGCACCATGAGGGAGTTTACGAAGCGGGCGGGCACGCTGAGATCGCCGCAGCAGAAGCGCCTTATGAGATCGCCCTGATAGCAGGCGATGAAGCCGTCGCGGTAATCGGCGGAGACGCCGGGGAGCAGGCTGAGCTTGATATCAAGGCTCTCGTCCGCGTCGGCGTAGTGCAGGCCCTCGTGATCGAGCCTGAGCCTTCCCTTTATATCGCCGGAAAAGTCCATGTCCTTTCCTATGGTCATGGTCTTTTTTATCACCTCATATTCGATGAAGGCCTCCGGATCCTGCCAGAAGGAACGCTCGTGCCCGAGCTGCAGCTCGTTCCACGCGGTCACGCAGTCGGGAAGGCCGTACTTAAGCGAGAGGCCCGCTGAGGGAACGCAGGCCTTCGCTTCCTCCCTCGTTCCGTGGAAGAACATGTCGCGGCCGGCGAAGACCGTAAAGCCGCAGGAAGAGCAGCTGACAGTCCCCTCGCTGTCGCTCATGGTATGGAGGCTGCCGCAGGAGGGGCAGAGATAGAGGAGCTTCGAGACGCCCCGCATGGGAGCCTTAAAGGGGCTGCCGTACTTCCTGCCGCTGCCGCGCAGCTCTTCCGCCGCGTCGTAATAAATGGCGGCGTCCAGCCTCGCCATGATCTCTTCGGCGCTGAGGGACGAGGCCTCGCCGGCCTCGAACAGGGCCTTGAGGCGGCCGGTGAGCTTTCCCCTGATGACCGCCCCGTGATCGTAGGGCGGCCTGGTGTAGAAGCTGCCCTCCGGTATCATCACCGCGACCGGGCAGCCGGTCTTCTGCAAGAGCTTGGCGGTGGAGGCGTCTATGGGGTTCGCCCTGCCGTCGAGGGAGACTCTGCCCTCGGGCATCATGGCGAGTATATGGCCGTCTTTTACGGTGCGCAGCATCTCCTTGACTGAGGCGATGTCGGGAGTGAACTGCCTCTTGGGTATCACCCCGAGGGTCCTGAGCATCAGGCCCTGCAGGCCCCTGTAGAGCTGCTGGGCGCCGACCACGAAGCGGGCGTAGCGGGGGAAGCAGCCGGCGATGAGGACCACGGCGTCCATCTCCGAGGGATGGGCGCAGAGCACTACGAAGCCCTGCCCGCTCTTCTTCCACTCGAGCACCCGCGGGTCAGCCTTTATAGTCAGGCCGCAGACCAGCCATCCGGCCAGCCTGGCCAGAAAGCCCAGGATGGCGAAGATCACGGGCCCTTTGCGGTCCTTTTTGTTTTTCTTTTCTTCAGCGCTCATCTTCCCCGCCTTTCCTCGTCTTCTCTTTTTCCTTCGCCCTCTCCTTCGGGGCGGAGGCTCTCGCCCTTTCCTTTTCCCTCGCGTCCTTGCCCGCCATGGCGAGGGTCTGCTTCAAGGCGTTCTCCTTTTCGATGCCCGCGAGGCGCAGCTTGTGGGCATA
>JAEEIC010000114.1 GCA_016281165.1 Bacillota bacterium
TAATAGCCTTTTCCGGCCTTGAGCTTCCACTCGTCCCCCTCATTCAGCAGAGTATAGCCCGCCTTTTCGAGCAGCTCCGCCTGCCCTTCCACCACGTGGAAGCACGAGGGATGCTCCTGGATGAAGGCCGCGAGGCCCTGTGCGTAGTTTTCAGACATGATGTTTCCTCCTTATGCGAGATCTATCTTGAAGCGGGCCTCCTGTTCGGATTCCACTTCTCGTTCTTGTATCTGACGAAAAGGCTCGCGCCTGTGATGACCCAGGTGACGGGATAGCACCAGCAGAGGCAGTCGAGGGTCGGTATCATGCGGAACACGGTGAATACCCAGATGACCCTGAACAGGCAGGTGCAAAGGCCGATGATGATGACGGGCACGCGTGCGTCCCCCGCCCCTCTCAGGGCGCCGGAGAAGATCTCTATGCAGGTCCAGACGACGTAGAAGGGAACGAAGAACAGCAGCATGTGGGCGGTGATATCGATGAGAGCCTGATCGTCGGTGAATAGATGCAGCAGGACGCGGCTGAAGCCGAGGAAGACTCCCATGATGACCAGGGTGAAGATCATGAAGATCTTAAGGCTCACCCTGACCGAGAGCTTGATGCGCTCGTAGTCGCCGGCGCCGAAGTTCTGGCCGACGAAATTGATCACCGAGGTGCCTACCGCCGTCATTATGGCCCAATAGAAGCCGTCGAGCTTGCCCATGAGGGTCCAGCCGGCGACGGTGAGAGGCCCCAGCGAGTTGATGCCTATCTGCACCAGCATGTTGGAGATGCTGTACATGCTGCTCTGAAAGCCCGAGGGAAGGCCTATGCCCATCATCTTCTTAAGGATCAGGCGGTCGATGTAAAAGGGCCTGAAGACGAGCCTGTAGCTCTCTCTGGCGGTATACATGCGGAAGAGCACCATGCCGGCGCTGACGAACTGCGAGATCGCCGTCGCCAGGGCGGCGCCGAAGACGCCCATGCCCATCCCCACCACGAAGACGAGGTCCAGCACTATATTGGCGACGCAGCAGCAGGCCAGATAGAAGAAGGGGCGGCGCGAATCGCCCGAGGCCCTTAAGACTCCCGCTCCCATGTTGTATATCATCACGGCCCAGGCCGCGGCGAAGCAGCACTTGAGGTAGACCGTCGAACCGTCTATGGTGACCGAAGGGGTGTTCATGAGCTCGAGCATCGGTCTCGCGAAGATATATCCCAGGGCGGAGACCGCAAAGCCGATGATGTTGCAGATGCTGAAGCCGGTGCGGGCGGCCCTGCCCACCTGGTCCAGGTCTCCCGAGCCGTAGAAATGAGCGACGATGACGGCGGAGCCCGAGGTCATGGCGATGAAGAAGCCCACCATGACGTTGAGTATGTGGCCCACGCTGCCGCCGACCGAGGCCAGGGCGTTGGTGCCCACGAACTTGCCGACGATGGCCGCGTCCACCGCATTATAAAGCTGCTGGAACAGAGTTCCGGCAGCTACAGGCAGAAAGAAGATTATTAACTTTTTCCAGATCAGACCCTGGGTGAGGTCATTTCTCGAAGCGCTGATCTCCTCGTACCATCCTTTCAGATGATACTATATCACTATTCACCTTTATTGTCATCAGGCCTTTCATAGGGAGAGGGTCCGGGCGCGGCGGGAGCGCTGCCTCTTTTGGCCTGCCTTCTGGCCTCTTTTTCCGCCCTGCGGGCTTCTCTTCTGGCCCTGGCCTTCTCGCTGTTCACGGGGGCGAAGAGCTTCTGCAGCAGGCGGAGCTTGATAACGAGGATCAGTATCACGACCACGATGGCGATGGTGAACATGTTGTAGACCAGCCAGACCGCGAAGTCCTCGCAGCCGGTCACGAAGTTGCTGCAGGCGTTCTTGAAGCTGCGGGCGATGCGGGTGCCGAAGCTCGGGTTCTCGACGATGATGTCGGTCTCTCTCACGACCTCGGAGAGCTGCAGATAGATGGTGGAATAGCCGATGAGGCTGTTGTAGCGGTTGAGGGTCGAGGAGTAGGACTCCAGCTCGTACTCGCAGTTGGAGAGAGCGTTCTCGAGCTCTATTATGTCGGTCATCTCCACGGCGTTCGCCAGGAGCTCCTGCAGCCTCTTCGGCTTGATCTTGAGGGTCTGGATGTGGCCTTCGGTCTCGGAATACTGCAGGCCGATGTCCTGCACGCTCTCGTTCTGGTCGACCACGTGGAAGCCCGTGCCCACGGAGTTCACGAAGGCCGAATAGGACGAGGACGGTACCCTTATGGTGTAGCTGGCGTTCCTGTAGGAATACCTGCTGTTCTGATTGTACTGCCCGTTATATGTATAGACGTTCTCGAAATACCCGCCGTACTGGGCGACCAGATCGCGTATCCCCTGCACGCTCTCCTCGAACTCGGTGGTCTGCACCGTCATGTTGGCGGTGTAGATGAGCTTGACGTCGGGCCTGTTCAGCGGGTTGTCCGCGGATCCCGGGGAAACGGGAGCTTCGGGCTCCGGAGCGGGCATCTCGGCGGGATAAGCCATCTCAGTCTTGGACTCTTCCGCCGCCCAGCCGTCGTAGGAGGGCTTGCCCGCGGCAGGCGCCGCCTGGGGCGAGGACACGAACGAATTATCATACGCGCTGCTCTTGGAGCTGCCTCCGCAGCCTGCCAACGGCAGACAGAGGGCAAGGCACAGGGCGATGACGACGCCGAGCTTTATCGATCTTTTCATCTTGGACCTCCTGTTGGGACGGGCCTGCCCTTAAGGCCGGGCCCGAAAACGCAGTCAACTATATATATTTTACGGTAACGAACACGTTATTCCGCGTGCTTCACGACTCCGGTGAAGAGAGGAAGACCCTCGGCGTTCACGATCTCGAAGAGGAAGGGCCTGTCGACGATGAAGTCGACCGGAAGATCGACCGGCATGGCGGCGGTCGCCTTGACCATGATCACGGTATAGGCGGCAGCCTCGATGCCGTCCTCGTCGGTCTTGACCCTGACCGCGTGGCTGATCTCGTCCACGGCCAGCGGCTGATCCGAGAGCGGGCTGAAATCAGCGCTGTCGGTAAAGACCTCACTCACGCCCAGTTCCTGAAGGCCCGCGATGAGATCCCGCGAGGAATCGGCGTCGAAGCGCGGCAGCGAGAGGTGGACCCTGGCGCTCTTTGCGCCCTCTTCGCCCGGAAGCTTCGTGAGGTAGTCATATAAAGCGTCGGAAGCGACGACCTCGTCTATGCCCACACCTTCGTCCGGGAGCACCAGCCTCATGCTGTCGCCTCCGGCGAGGCCCACTGACAGGGCCCTGAAGCCCTCGCCCTGATACAGGGGCATGTAGTCGGTCCTGTTCATGAACATGGCCTTTTCGTCCCCGTCCTCGGCGTGGAACAGGTCTTCTCTTGTGGCGCCTTCATTGAAGTTCTCCGCCCAGGCGGCCTTGTAGTAAAGGGTCGAGGCGATGATGGCCCGCAGCTGCTCCGAGAAGCTCAGCTCGCCGATGTGATCGTCCAAAAGCCCCTTCGTCTGCTCGCTGAGCCAGTTCTTGAAGATCCCCTGGACCTCAGCGCTCTGCAGGTCTCCCACGCAGGAGAAGGCGAAGTAGTGCTCAGCCAGCCTGTCGAGCACGTCGGTCTTGTACGAGAGCTCGTCGTCGAGCCAGATCGAGGCTCCGGGAAGGCTGGTCGTAAGACCGTCGTCCGCGTAGGAGGCGAGGCTGATCTTCGCCGCCTTTTCTCTTAAAGACTCGATATCGGGCAGGCCCAGCACGTCCAGTATCTGCTGCCTGCTGTTTCCGTCCGTTGTCTCAGCCAGCATCGAGAGCGCCATGTAGACGTTGACGGGCGAATAGAGGACGTTCTCCCCTTTTTCCGACCTCAAGAACACCTTCATGGTCTTTTCGGTATAGGCCTCAAGGCCTTCGGCCGCTCCCGCGGTCAGCTTCGCCTTGTCGTCGCTGTACTTCCGCCAGGCTTCTATCTGCTCGTTTCTTTCTTTATTGTATTTCTCCCAGTCGAAGCCCTCGCGGTAGGCCGCTTCGGAAGGCTCCTCCGGGTATTTGGGCTCCTGGGGATATTCGGTCATCGAGGTATAGACCGGCCCCTGGGCGTTCGTATCGGGCTTTTCAGGCTCTCCCTCCGCGGGAGACGGGATCTCCGCGGGAGAAGGAGCGGGCGCCTCTTCCGCCTTCATCTCGTTTATGGCGTCGTTTGCGGCCTGCAGGGCTGTCTCGGGCGGCGCCGCCATGGGCGTGCCCGGCGCCGTGGCCGACTTCATATTGAAGGCGGGCGCAAGATGGGTGAGGCCCAGAGCGAGGGCCAGGACCGCCGCGGCGGCGGAACCTATCCTGATCATTTTCTTTCTCCTCCCGGTATCGGGCTTTACGACAGTTCTTTTTTCGGAAACGCCGGCGGAGGCCTCATCGGCCCTCGCGGCCTCTTTTGATTCGGCGGCAGTCCCCTCTGCCGCCTCCTCTATGAACTTCTCGTCGACGAAGCTTAAGGCTCTCAGCAGCGTTTTATTATTCATATCTGAA
>JAEEIC010000013.1 GCA_016281165.1 Bacillota bacterium
AAGCCTTCGCCAGAACGTTGGAGGAAGCGCTGTAGATTGGCCTCGTTCGGAAGCATCGAGCGCGTACGGAAGAATGCGGAAGCGCTGCGGATCCTGACGGCGTTCCATCCAGCCGGCAGTTCCAGATCCGGACGTCCCTCCGGACTTTACAAGGCATAAAAAGACCCGCGGGCATCGATCCCCGCGGGTCTTATTCAGGTCTGTTTTAAAACATGTGTTGCGTAACAGCGGTTTCGCGCCCCGGCCGGCTTGATATCTCAAGCCTTTTGGCTCTTCGCGCCGGGGACTGTCCGGCCTTTACTTCTTCTTCGCCCTGGCCTTCTCGGCGGCCTTCTGCGCTTCCCTCCTGGCCCTGTTCTTCCTCACGACCACCCTGGGCACCGCGAAGCCGGCGTCCTTGATCGATCTGGGGCCCTTGACCTGGTAATAGCTGGCGCGGCGGGCGGCCTCATACTCTTCCTCGAGCCTTCTTCTCGCCTCTTCGACCTCAGCCGCCATGGCCTCGTCCTTCTGGCGCTTGCTCTCGGCGAGCTTGGCGGCCTTCCTGGCGTCCTTTTCCTTCTCCTTCTCGATCAGCTGCCTGGCCTCTTCGACCGAGATGCCCTTCTCCTTGGCCAGCTTGTAGGGGTTGTACTGCTTGGCGGAGCTGTCGGCGGGCGCTCCGCTCTGCTCCTCCTGGGCCTTCTTGGTCTGCTTGCTGGTGGCGAAGAACATGACGCCCATCATGCCCATCATCATGGCCATGCTGATCCAGCTGTCGACCTTGGTGTTCCTGGTCTTGAAGGTGGACTCAAAGCCCTTCTCGAGCACATTGCCCGACTTTGAAACGACGCCGGAGGAGACGCTGCACTTGTATTCGGTATTGGGTACCAGCTCGCCCTGCAGTATGAGCCAGAGCTGATCGGGGTACTTCTCTTCGGAATACACCATCTGGAAGGGGATCTCATTGCCCTCCGGATCGGTGACCTTGAACTTTTCCGCGTTCTTGTCGACCGAAGGCGAGACCATATCCTCGCTGAAGGTGAACTTGACGGCCATGTTGGATATCTGCATGCCGGTCTTTCCGTCCTTGGGGGAGACGCCTGTGACCGTAAGGCCCGCCGCGAAGCAGCTGCCCGCCGCCAGCAGGACCGTAAGGATGATCAGGCATGTCAGTTTAAGGGTTCTCTTCATTTTGTGCATTCCTCCGATGCATTTCCTTTTTTTTGCCGCGCAGTCCGCGGAAGAATTCCTTCAGCAGCCGCTCGCATTCGGGCTGCAGTATGCCGGTCGTGACCGCGACCCGGTGATTGAGCCTCTCGTCCGAGGTCAGGTCTCTTAAGGAACCGCAGGCTCCCGCTTTGGGATCCATGGTCCCGATGAAGAGCCTGTCCACGCGGGCGAGGACTATCGCCCCGGCGCACATGGCGCAGGGCTCAAGGGTCACGTACATATCGCAGCCGAAGAGCCTCCAGCCGCCCAGCTCTCTTGCCGCCGCCCGTATCGCGTTGATCTCGGCGTGGCAGGTGGGATCCCTGTCGCTCTCGGTGGTGTTGCGCCCCCGTCCCACGACTCTGCCGTCCTTGACGATGACGGCTCCCACGGGTATATCTCCGGCTCTCGCGGCAAGCTCCGCTTCTTCAAGAGCCAGCTTCATGTACTCTTCGCACTCGTTCACGGGCTTTTCGCCTTTCCGGGCTCGTACGCATAAAAATAGCAATAATCATATTAGCACAAAGAATTACATCTTGCAATTACAAGATTTAAGCGCTATAATATTTCCGCTAATAAGGACATGCCCTCATAGTTAAACGGATATAACGGAGGTTTCCTAAACCTTTGTTCGTGGTTCGATTCCGCGTGGGGGTGCCAATAAGGAGCTCCGGCTGAGAATGCCGGAGCTTTTGTTTTGTCTGTAACATAATTGTCATGAAAGATCCTGCCCTCCGGCTCTTGACAAGAAGGGCGTTTAGGGCTATTTTTTGTTTTAGGTCAGATCATTTATTTCGTAAGGAGGAATGGCATGGCCTTTTTATATGCTTTTAAAGGCCGTGTCCGTTCCGGGACGCGGCTTTTCGCGTTCCTCCCCCGCGAAAGAAAGGAGATCTGATGACCGAATGAAAAAAGAGACCGCCAAAGACTTCTGGCAGAAGCAGCTGGCTGCCGCGCTCAGCGGCCGCTGCGGCGCCATGATAGAGAACCCCGCCGTCATATTCAGAAGAGAAGCCAAGGCCGGCGCATACGACGCCTACTGCGACGAAGAATATGAAGACATCCTCAGCGAGACCGAGCAGCTGTCCTGCGTCTGGAACAACGAGCGCTCCGTCAGCGCGGGGAGCCTGATCTTAAGGGCTCTCGGCATGACCGCCATCGACAGGGCCCACCTCGACGCCCTGTCCGAGATACTCTCCGAGTGCTCGGAGAACAGCGTCTACGAGCCCCTCGAGGGAGCCGCGCCTGCCGGCCTTCCCGACGCCGCCGGCCCGGTCGAAGAAGAGTCCTGGCTCTCAGGCCCCGAAGAAGAGGCCAAAGGGCCCGCGCCCGCGGCGCCGGACGAAGTTCCCGGCCTCGAAGAGCTTCGCGCCTCAAAGCGCAGCCCCAAAGACATATACGAATACCTGGACAAAAGAGTCATCGGCCAGGAGCAGGCCAAGAAGATCGCCTCCATGGTGATGTACAGCCACCTTTCCGGCAGAAGATCCTCCGCCGTGTTCTGCGGCCCCACCGGCTCGGGCAAGACCGAGATCTGGAGACGCCTGGCCAGGGCCTATCCCAAACGCGTCCGCATCGTCGACGCCTCAAGGCTCGCCGCCGACGGCTGGAAGGGCAGCGTACACCTTCGCGACATCTTCGAAGGCCTGCCCCCGGTCAGGCTGGCCAGGTACGGCCTCGTGGTCGTCTTCGACGAGGCCGACAAGATGATGTGCGAGAACCGCGTCTCGTCCTCCGGCATGGACTACTCCGCCGTCGTCCAGAACGATCTTCTGAAGATGATGGACGGCGACGTCATCGAGTTCGGCGACGAAGGCCCCGGCAAAAAGGCCTTCAGCGTCGACTGCTCGAAGATCTCCGTCGTCTTCCTCGGCGCCTTCGAAGACCTGATCGAAGCCAGATCCGCCGCCCGCCCCGCCGCTATGGGCTTCATCAGGGCCGAAAAAGAAAAAGCCTCCTTCAGCGCCGCCGACATCAGCGCCGAAGACCTGATCGAAGCCGGCATGAGACGCGAGATCGCGGGCCGGCTCCAGCGCATCGCCGCCCTCGCCCCCTTAGGCGAAGAAGAGCTCAGCCGCATACTCTACGAATGCGTCCTGCCCGAC
>JAEEIC010000115.1 GCA_016281165.1 Bacillota bacterium
CCCCTTTTTTTCTTGTGCGCAAGCTCGTTGATCCTGTCGATCTCATTCTTTAACATATATGCTGTCCTTTATCTTTTCATAAGTCGCGGGCCCGATGCCTTTGACGCGGAGGATGTCCTCCTTGCGCGTAAAGCCGCCGCCGGCCCTTCTGTATTCGATGATCGCCTCCGCCTTGACCGGCCCTATGCCCTTAAGGCTCTGGAGCTCGTAAGATCCGGCGCTGTTGATGTCTATCAGGCCCTCATATCTCCCGTCGGACGGCAGCTTTACAGGCTCCGGGGAAGCCGTGAGAGCTTCCGATATCCCTTTCGAGGCAGGATCCTGCTCCTCTTCTTCCGCCGTAAAGACCGAAGCGCCGGGAGCGCCGCGCGGCTGCTGCCGCTCTTCCGCGGCCGCGGACTGCGCGACAGGCTTTAAGAGCGTGATCTCGCCCGGCTCTCCGCCCTTCACATAAGAAGCCATCGAGCCTATGGCCGTGACGGCCACGAAGATGCCGACGGCGATGTTTTTGATGATGCCCGCTTCGGGATATCTCATATCTCTTCCGCCCGCGCCGTTCTGTAAATATTATACATCAAAGGTATATCGATGTCAACGGCCGGCGGCAGCCTTCTATTTCAGCTTGACCTCCTGCGTGTAGAAGTTTATGGGATCCTTTTCGGGGATTATGGACTTTTCGGCGGGAAGAGGTTCGCTCTTCGCGCCGGCGTCCTTCTTCCTTTTCTTTCTGCTCCGCGCTCCGTCCAGATCTTCTTTCGCGAATCTGAGGCTCTCTCTGTCGGTATAGAAGAAGCAGCAGACCAGGGCCGTGAGCGGTATGGCCAGCAGTATGGCGAGGCTGCCGGTGACGGACTGCAGCATCTCCACGGCGATGTTCTCGCGGTTCAGGAGCTCCAGGAGCGAGGAGGAATAAGTGATGTATATCAGTATCGAGCAGAGATTGCTGCCGATATAGGCAAGGACCAGGGTGTTGGCCATGGTGCCCATGACGTCGCGGCCGATGTTCATGCCGCTTTTGAAGAGGCCGCCGAAGCCTATATGCGGGGCGTTCCTGTGCACCTCGTAAAGAGACGAGGAGATATCCATGGCGACGTCCATCACGGCGCCCATGGCGCCTATGACTATCATCGCGAATATGACTCCGCGCAGGTCTATCTTCACGCCCGACTGCAGATACTGCAGGTAGACCGAATGCTCGTCCAGTATGCCCGTGAGCCTTAAGACCTTGTCGAAGACCCCGGAGATGAGCGCCGCCACCGCCACGCCGAAGCCGCAGCCCAGCATGGTCATGAAGGACTTGATCGTGGCCCCGTTGGTGATGAGCAGGGTCATGATGATGGTGAAGACGCAGGTCAGGGCCGTCATCAGGTAGATGTTCCAGCCCGCCAGCACCGAAGGCACGAAGACGGCGAAGACCGCGAGGCAGGTAAAGCCCAGGGATACTACCGTGTTGATGCCCTTTATGCCGCCGAAGACTATCAGCAGCACTATGAAGGCCCCTATGAGCCACATGACACCGTCGAGCCTCGCGTAGCCGCCGAAGACCCAGTCGCTGCCGCTGTCGCTGCTCCCGTAGTTGTAGAGCATGACCTTGTCGCCGACGGAGACCGGCTGCTCGAGCGACATATTGGTGTAATTGTCGCTGGTCTGCTCCGCCTGAACTGTCTGCCCCCTGAAATCGCCGCGGGTGATGACCTTGGCGTAGAAGATCTGCACGTAGTTCTCGTAGGTGGTCCCGGGATCGGTCTGGTAGGAGTCGGTCTTGTATTCGCCTATCTCGGTGACCCTCGCCTTGACGGCCCAGGCGCCTTCCATGTTGAAGATGTCGAGGTCCTTTACGGCCAGCCTGTTGCCGATGAAGATGAGCAGGGCCGAGACCGCGAAGGTGACGAGCCAGATCAAAGCGCTCCTGCTGCCTGTTATGGACTTTTCGTTCGTCTTTCTGTTTCTGTCCATATCATCTATCTCCTATTCGCCCGGGTAGAGCTCGAGCAGAGGGACGAGAGCGCCCTCCTTCAGGCCGTATATCTCGAGCCTTGTGACCCTGACGCTGCCCTTTTCGGGCGACAGCCCGCAAAAAGACGCGAAGCTCTCGGCCAGGCTCAGGGGATTCAGGTTCTCGTTGGTCGCGCATCTTAAGAGGCAGTGGATGACGGCCTCCTCTCCTTCCGCTCCTTCCGCCGGCTCAAAGCTTTTGATCATGTTCTTGACGTCTTTTTCGACCGGCTGCTTCGTCTTCTTGTCCTTTTTGATCACCGTGACTTTGTCCCGCGAAAGGAAGGCCCGGGCCTTTTCCGCGCTCAAAAGACGGCCGTCCGGTATCCTGATCTCGTAAGAGGCGTACTCGCTGTAGGCCGAAAGGTTCTTCTTCTGCAGGGGGATCTTCCTCGAGGCCGTGAACTTTATCCCTTCGGGAAGGAAGGCGTTGAGCTCGGCCGCGGCCTCGTCTTTGTCAAGATCCATCGGCGTCTCGAGCTCGAAATACTCGGAAACGCTCTCAAAGCCCAGCGACAGAGGCTGCACGACGTTTATCATCTCGTGGGGATTGTAGCCCTTGGAGTAGTCCACGGCGATCCCCGCTTTTTTCAGGCTCCTTTTGAAGAGCCTGTGCAGGTCGAGATGGGATATATATCTCATGTTCCCCTGCTTGGTGAATCTCATGACATATCTATTCATAGATATCGCCCCATCTGCATTCGGTGTAGCGGTTCAGGCCGCAGCCGTTGCAGCCGTAGCGGCAGTCCTTCGTGGTGACCGCCTTCTGCGCCTTCTCATATTCTCTTAAGAGGAAGCTCTCCGTCACGCCGCAGTCGATGATCTCCCAGGGCAGAGGGCTGCCGGGCTCAAAGCCCCTGAGCGCGGCGCAGCTGTCGTCTATGCCGGTCTCCTTCAGCGCCCTCTCCCAGCCCTCGCGGCTGAAATGCTCGGTCCAGGCGTCGAAGGTGCAGCCGTAGGAATAGGCCCTCCTCAGCGTCTCGCAGAGCTCTCTTCCGCCCCGGGCGAAGATCGCCTCCAGGCGGCTGGTGAAGCTCCCGTGATAGTGATAGGTCACGCCCTTGAGCTTTCTGAACTTGTCGGCCAGATAGTAGTGCTTGCGTTCGAATTCCTTCTCGGTGTCCTGAGGGACCCACTGGAAGGGCGTGAAGGGCTTGGGGACGAAATTGGCGACGCTCACCGAGACAGAGAAACGTCCCCTGCTGCCGCCGTTCTTGTATATGGCGAGCTTCATGATGCGGTCGGCGAGATCGGCGATGCCGTCCAGGTCCTCGTCGGTCTCGGTGGGAAGGCCCATCATGAAATAGAGCTTGACCGAAGTCCAGCCCAGGTCTATGGCCTTGTTAAGGGCGGTGAAGATCTCTTCCTCGCTGATGTTCTTGTTGATGACGTCCCTGAGCCTCTGGGTGCCCGCTTCGGGCGCGAAGGTGAGGCCCGTCTTCCTGATGCGCTGCATCTCGTCCATCACCTTGAAGGCGAAGTTGTCGAGGCGCAGCGAGGGAAGCGAAAGAGAGATCTGCTTCTTCTGGCAGTAGTCCATGAGCTTTAGGACCAGCTCCTCGAACTCGCTGTGATCGGAGGTCGAGAGCGAGAGCAGGGAGAGCTCGCTGTTGCCGCTGCTCTCGAGCTGCTTCCTGGCCAGCTCGCATATCCTGTCCGGGGTCCTCTGCCTTACCGGCCTGTAGAGCATGCCGGCCTGGCAGAACCTGCAGCCCCTGGAGCAGCCCCTCATGATCTCCACGACCGATCTGTCGTGCACGACCTCTATCAGGGGCACTATGTTGGTCTCGGGGAACTCCGCGGTCTCGATGTCGTCGATGATGGCCTTGAGGACCCTGTCCGGGGCCCCGTCCCACAGCTTCTTCATGCCGCAGTAGCGGCCGTTCTCATCGTACAGCGGCTCGTAGAACGAAGGCACGTAGACGCCGCGTATGTCCGCGGCCTTCCTGAGGAACCATTCCTTCGTCTGCCCTTCTCTTTTCCTCCGCTGCGCCAGCCGCACCAGCTCTCTGATCTGCAGCTCGCCGTCTCCGGTCATCACGACGTCGAAAAAGTCGGCTAAAGGCTCGGCGTTGAAAGCGCAGGGCCCGCCGCAGACTATGAGAGGATCGCTCTCGGACCTGTCCCTGCTGTTCAGCGGTATGCCCGCCAGATCGAGCATCAGCAGTATGTTGGTATAGGAGAGCTCGTACTGGAGGGTGAAGCCCACCATGTCGGTCTGCGAAAGAGGCGTCTTGGTCTCGAGAGTGAAGAGAGGAAGGCCGGCCTTTCTCATCTCCTCCTCCATGTCCTTTTCGGGCGCGAAGGCCCGCTCGCAGCAGCAGTCTTCCGTGTTGTTCAGGACATTATAAAGTATCTGCATGCCAAGATACGACATGCCGATCTCGTAGCTGTCGGGGAAACAGAAGGCGAAGCGGAAGGTCCCGGGACCGGGATCCCTGATGACGCAGTTGGGCTCGCCCCCTATGTATCTCGCGGGTTTTTCCACCAGCGGGAGTATGGTCTCGAGCCGGCGGAGGACTTCGGTGTTATTCATCGATATACTCGAATTCGTAGTCGAAGACTCTGATGGTGTCCCCTTCCTTCATGCCCATCTCGAGCATGCGGGCGATGGCGCCTTTGCCTTCGATGTACTTGTAAAGGTACCTGAGCGAGCCGGCGTCGAAGAAATTGGTGGAATCGAATATCTTCCTCAGCTGCTTGCCGGTGACAGTGTAGCAGCCGTTCTCGAAGCTCACGTGCACCTCTCTGTAGTCGGGATCCTCGTCGGGCTCGCTGACCACGGCGATCTCTTCGGGCTCGTTCTCTTCCTCGTACTTTTTGAGCGCCCTGAAGGCCGCGTCAAGAACGGCCTTTACGCCCTCGTTTATGGGAGCGCAGATGGGATAGACCTCGTAGCCCCTGCCCTCGGCGTATCTCGTGAAGCGCTCGAGGTCCTCGTCCTCGGCCAGGTCGATCTTGTTGGCCGCAACTATCATGGGCTTATTCGCCAGCTTCTCGCTGTAGGATCTGAGCTCGGAATTGATCTTCTCGAAGTCTTCTATGGGGTCTCTTCCCTCGCTGCCCGAGACGTCGACGACGTGGATCAGCACCTTGGTCCTCTCCACATGCTTGAGAAAATCGAGGCCCATGCCCAGCCCTTCTGAAGCGCCCTCTATGAGCCCCGGTATATCGACCAGGACGAAGGAATCGTCGTACATGCTGACGATGCCCAGATTGGGATAAATGGTCGTGAAATGGTAGTCCGCGATCTTGGGATCGGCGTTGGTGGAGACCGAAAGGAAGCTCGATTTGCCCACGTTGGGGTAGCCCACGAGGCCCACGTCGGCGAGGAGCTTGAGCTCGAGCTCTATGGTCCTTTCTTTGGCGGCGCCGCCGGCTTCGGCGAAATTGGGCGCCTGGCGCACCGAGTTCTTGTAGAAGACGTTGCCTTTGCCTCCCTTGCCGCCTTTGGCCGCGACGAAGGAAGCGCCGTTCTCCTTGAGATCGGCGAGCACATTGCCGCTGCTAACGTCTTTTACTATCGTCCCCACCGGGACCCTGATCACGAGGTCCTTGCCGTCTTTGCCGTACTGTTGGCGGCCTCTGCCGTCTTCTCCGCTCTCGGCCTCGTACTTTCTTCTGTAGCGGAAATCCATCAGGGTCCTGATGTTCACGTCGGCTTTGATGACGATGTCGCCTCCCCTGCCGCCGTTGCCCCCGTCGGGCCCGCCCTGCGGTATGAAGGCCTCTCTGCGGAAGGAGACCGAACCGTTGCCGCCCCGGCCGGACTTTATGAAGATCTGGGCTTTATCTACGAACATGACGCTCCTGTCTTTTCTGCAAAAATATAAAATCCCCTATGATACGCCGGTATCATAGGGGCAGGCATTAAGCTTCCTTGGAATAAACGCTTACCTGCTTGCGGGTCTTGTCCATTCTCTCGAACTTTACGACGCCGTCCTGCAGGGCGAACAGGGTATCATCGCCGCCGATACCGACGTTGTTGCCGGGATGGAACTTGGTCCCTCTCTGACGAACGAGAATGGTACCCGCGCTGACGAACTGGCCGTCTGCTCTCTTTATACCGAGACGTTTCGCTTCGCTGTCGCGACCGTTCTTAGAGCTTCCTACACCTTTTTTACTTGCCATGGTCTTACCTCCTTAAACGGAAACTACTGAGTGATGCTGCTGATACGGAGCTGGGTATAGGGCTGACGGTGTCCCTGCTTCTTGCGGGAATCCTTCTTGGCCTTGTACTTGAAGATGACGACCTTCGGGGCCTTGCCCTGCTCGAGTACCTCCGCGTTCACGCAGGCGCCTTCCACGAAGGGCTTGCCCACGGTGACGCCGTCTTCGGTGCCGACTGCCAGCACTTCGCTGATGGCGACAGTCTCGCCTACTTCAGCGTTGAGCTTTTCGACGTTGATCACGTCTCCCTCGGAGACCTGATACTGCTTTCCGCCTGTCTTGATGATTGCGTACATTATGTTTTTTACCTCCTCTGTCCTGGCTCGCCTGCGCAGGTGGCGATCACACACTTAAAAATACCTGCTTGGAGCGGCAACGCTAAAAATATAGCACAGAGGCAGGGGCATGTCAAATGCTTTTTAAAGTATTTTTCGGACCGCGGCCGCTGAGGGCCGAAAGCCCGCCGGAGCTTGAAATATAAGGGCCGCGCTATTCGATCACCACGCCGTCTTCGTCGACCTGGATATCCTCCTCGGGTTCTTCGTCGCCTTTCTTGGCGATGTACTTGGCCTTGATCTGGCCCTCGAGATCGTCGAGCAGCTGCGGATGGTCTTCCAGATAGAGCTTGACGTTCTCTCTTCCCTGGCCGATGCGCTCTCCTCTGTAGGAGTACCAGGAGCCGGACTTCTCGATCAGGCCGGACTCGACCGCGCAGTCGAGTATGTCGCCCGACTTGGAGATGCCCTTGCCGTACATGATGTCGAACTCGGTGAACTTGAAGGGAGGCGCAACCTTGTTCTTTACTACTTTTACCTTGGTGCGGTTGCCGATTATATTGTCGCCCTGCTTGATGGTCTTCACCCTTCTCACGTTGAGCCTGACGGAGGCGTAGAACTTGAGGGCCCTGCCGCCGGTGGTGGTCTCGGGATTGCCG
>JAEEIC010000116.1 GCA_016281165.1 Bacillota bacterium
GACGCGAAGCCCGAGCAGACCATCTCCAGGGAATTCTGCAGGGAAGCGACCACTCCCTCGCGCCTGCGGTGATTGACCAGATCGTCGTACTCGCAGATGTCGTAATCCATGTTGGGCGTGAGCTGCCAGAAGGCGGTGGAGCCCGCCGTGAAGGCCAGGGTCAGCAGGATCAGGACGCCGGCCCCGTTCAGGCCGGATATCCATACCGCGATGAAGACCGAGGCGGCGATGAGCTCCATGAGCACGATGGCGTCCTTTTTGTCCCTCTTCGTGCTGATGGCGGTGACCGGCACGGTCATGAGCATGGCCGAGACCGACGCGAGCAGTATCACCAGGCTCTGCGCGAAAGGCGAGAGCCCCAGATTGTAGTTCATGTAATAGACCCTGTCGGCGGAGAAGATGCCCTGGGCGGTGATGAAGCAGAGGCAGCTGGCCGCGATGAAGAGCATGGGCCTGAGCTTAAGGACCTGGAAATAGTCGTAAAAGAGCTCCCTGAGGGAGAACGGGACCCTTTCCCCGCCCTCGGCGGAAGGGTCGCGGTCCTTCGAGCTCATGAAGACGATGAGGAGCGACGCGAAGCCGCAGGCGCCGATGAAGACCGCCATCGCCTGCCAGCTCTTCTCCTCCGAAAGGCCTTTCCCCTCGAGGAAGCGCACCGCGACCGGCGGCAGCGAAGCCCCCAGCACGCAGCCGAGCTGCGTGACCGAATAAGTCGTCTGGCGCAGCCTCAGGCGCCCCTCGTAATCAGTGGTATACGAAGCCCCCAGAGCAAGCCAGGGGCTGTAGAAGGTCGAAAAGGACGACCAGAAGATCACGACCAGCAGGCCGTAATAGAGGGCGCGGAAGGAATCGCTTCCCCTTATGACCGTAAAGCAGAGCACGACCGCGGCGAAATACGGAGCCATGGCCAGCAGCAGGAACTTCCTGCGCCTGCCCAGGCGGCTGCGCGAATGGTCGGAAAGATAGCCGACCACCGGCCCCCAGAGAGCGCTTATCATGGTCCCCACCCCGGTGATGGTCCCGGCGACCCCGGGCTTTATGCCCGCGATGCCCGTCAGGAAGAAGAGCAGGTAGTTGCTTATGAACGTAAAGTTGGCGGCATCGCTGATGCCGCCCATGGAATAACCCAGTTTTTTCTTAAAGCTAAGCTTCATATGCTGCGCGCCTTTTCCGGCGGATACCGGACCAGCAGGGCCGGAAGACGCCGGACCCGGAAGACCGGCGGATACCGGGCCTAGAGGACGAATTTTTCCCTGTCGAAGAGGGTCAGCGGTCTCGCCCCGCTCTCCGTGACCAGGACTATATCCTCGACCCTCATGTAGACCTCGCCGGGGACGAAGATCTTGGGCTCGAGAGCGAAGACCATGCCGGGCAGGAAGACCTGCTCCGCGCCCTTCCTCTTGAGCCAGGGGACCTCGTGGACCTCGAGGCCTATCTGGTGGCCCTGAGTGCCGTCCTCGTGGTTCCTCAGCTGACGCCCTCTTCCGAACTGCTCAAGGCCTTCGAATATCAGGTCCGAGACCTCATTCACCGTGGTCCTTCCGGGCACGATGTGATCTATGCAGTAGAGCTGGGCGGCCTGAAGGGCCCTGTAGCTCTCGGCGGCCTCCGCCGAAGGCTCGCCGAGATAGAAGCTCCTGCCGTAGTCGGAGCAGTAGCCGCCGAGCACGAAGCCCATGTCGAAGGCGATGCCCGTGCCCTCCCTTATGGGACGGTCCTTGGGGAAGATATACGGATCGTACGAGGTCGGATGGCCCTTCTCCACGCAGATGCAGTTGCCGGCGAAGGAGATGTCGCTGCAGCCTCCGTCCAGAGCGAACTGCTGGATGAAGGCCTCGACCTCAAAGGGTCTGACCCCCGGCTTCAGCAGGGGGACTATCGCCTCCATGGCCCTGTCGGTGAAGGCGGCGGCCGCCGAAAGGAGGGCGATCTCCTTTTCGTCCTTGATCATGCGCAGGGCGTCGGTCATGGACTCGCCGTCGACGATCTCGAGCTCCGTGCCGTGATACTGGTCCGCGGCTCTGAGTATGGACTCGAGGGCCTTCCGGCAGGAATGCCCAACGGCAGCCCTGCCGCCCCTTACGCAGGGCTCAAGATGGTTATCGAAGTAGTCGGCGAAGGAGACGACGGGCTCTATCCCCAGGTCTCTCAGCTCCTTTGCCCTGCCCGGGATCGAGAAGACCGCGGGCTCCCCCTCCGAAGGCACCAGCACGAGGGCGTCAGGCCTGGTGAGCGAAGGGGTCCCCAGAACGGCGTCCGGCCCCATCGTGACACTGTAACGCTGGAACCAGAACTCCGGGATGTCGAGCAGATATACGAAAGCGGCGCTCGTCGCGTACAGCGCCAGGTCTATATTCTTTTCCTTCATCATGCCCTGAAGAGCCGCGACGCGGCGGGGGCTCATATCGGCGGGATCTTTTACGCTCACAGTCTCATCCTCCCTTTATAAACGCGGCCCCGCACGCGGGGCCGCAGGTCTTTGCTTATTTAGCTTCCAGATCGAGTCCCAGAGTGTTGATCCAGTCTGTCACCGATTCTCTTGAGGCGCCGGCGCGGAAGCGTCTTCCGCTCAGCCACTCGCCGGCGGATACGGCGCTGAGATTCACCGCGCTCGAGCCTATGGGGCTGCTTCCCGAGGTGCAGAAGGGCACCACGGTCTTGCCCGATAGATCGTACTTCTCGACGAAGGTGTACATGATCTTGGGCGCCTGGCCGTGCCAGATGGGATAGCCCAGGAACACTATGTCGCAGTCATCGAGGCCGGTCACTTCGTTCGCTATCTGCGGACGGGCCGCGGGATCGTTCTGCTCTTTGGTCGTGCGGCTCGAATCGCTGTTCCAGTTGAGGTCCTCATCAGTATAGGGGACGGCGGGAACTATGCGGCAGATATCGGCGCCGAGGGAATCGGCGATGTTCTCGGCGATCTTTTCGGTCGCGCCGGTGCAGGAGAAGTATATGACGGCTGCCTTGGGAGCCTTGGCCGGTTTTACGGTCGCGCCGCTGACAGCGTCGGAGGCGAACTTCTCCTTGAGCTGCATGTAGCGGTATACCATATCGGCCACCTGCGCGCGGCTGGCGGCCTTCTTGGGGGAGAACTCCACGGCGTCGGTGAAGAGCCCTTCGACTCTCGCCCAGCGCACTCCGTCCGCCGCCCAGGAGCTGGCGATATGCTCCACTCCGTCGTCGACGGAATATTCCTTGCCCAGGTAGTAGGAGCCGGCGTCGCGCCAGAGCATGACCGCGGCCTGCTCCTGCGTCACGGGATCGTTGGTCCCGTACCTGCCGTTGCCGTAGCCCTCGACGACGTGGTACTTGGCGGCCCAGGCGATGGCTTCGGAATACCACATGCCGGGCTGGGTGTCGGTGAACTCATCCTCTTCTTCGGTCTTCGGGCAGCCCGCCATGCGGAAGAGCACCATGGCCAGCTGGGCGCGGGTGAAAGCGTTGCCGGGGGCGAAGCGTCCGTCGCCCATGCCCTCCATCAGGCCCTGTTCCTTAAGAGCCGCCACGGCGCCCGCGTACCAGGCGTCGGCGGGAACGTCGCTGTAGCCTTCCCCGGCGGCGAATGCCGGCGCGGCGAGAGCGATCAGCAACGCGAAAGAAAGTGTCAGCAGCAGAAATCTTTTCATATCGGTAAGGTCCTTTCGTTAAGTTTGGGATCTTTAAAAACATCCTCATAATAATATAGCCCTATCCGCGCCAGGTTTCAATGCAAAACGAGACGATGAGCTTGCCCGATATAACAAAAAGCGGTATTTTAGAATAAAAAGAACACCTGCCGGCCGCGAGGGCCGGATCTGACGAAAGGAGAGCACATGAAAGATCTCGCAAAGCTGGTCGAAGAACTGGTCTCAAGAGAAGACGTAAAAAAGGTCCTGGAGCACATCGAGGCCCACGACAAGGATACTCTGGCGGAGCAGCTGGAGCTGGTGGCGATCAAATCGCCCTCGAATCACGAGGAAGAGCGGGCAAAGCGCTTTTTTGAGATGATGAGCGCCCTGGGGCTGGACGAGGTGCGCATGGACAGCGTGAACAACGTGATCGGCCTGCTCAGGGGCACGGGAGAGGGCCCCACCGTGGTGCTCTCCGGCCACATGGACACCGTCTTCGGCTTTGAGGTCGA
>JAEEIC010000117.1 GCA_016281165.1 Bacillota bacterium
ATGGGCTCCTGGAAGATCATCGAGATCTTCTTGCCTCTGATCTGCCTCGCTTCTTCCTTCGTCAGGTCCTTGATCTCCTGGCCGTCGACCATCATGTAATCGTACTTGAGATCGGCGGTGTCGGCGAGGAGCCTGATGAGGGAAAGAGAGGTGACAGTCTTGCCGCAGCCCGATTCTCCCACCAGAGCGAGGGTCTCGCCCTTGTTGATGTGGAAGGATACGCCGTCGACGCTCTTTACTACGCCCTCGGGAGTGTTGAAATAGGTGCGCAGATTCTTTACTTCAAGATATTTTTCCATGATCCGCACCTACTTTCTCATCTTGGGGTCGAAGGCGTCCCTGAGGCCGTCTCCTATCCAGTTTATGGCCAGAACGGTGATGGATATGGCCACGCCCGGTATGGTCGTAAGATAAGGATGAGTCCTCAGATAGGGCTTGCCGTCGTTGAGCATGGCGCCCCACTCCGGCTTGGCCACGTTGGGGCTCATGCCCAGGTAGGCGAGCCCCGCGGCGGAGAGAATGGCTCCGCCTATGGTCAGGGTCAGCTGGATGATTATGGTGCCCATGCAGTTGGGCAGCACGTGTCTGAAGAGTATCCTCGGGTTGGAGAAGTCCGCGACCTTGGCGGCTTCGATGTACTCGCTGTTCTTGATGGCCAGCACGTGGCTCCTGGTGAGCCTGGCGAAGCCCGGCCAGCTGGTGACGGCCAGGGATATGATTATGTTCCTCTGGCTGGAGCCCAGGGCCGCCATGATGGCGATGGCGAGTATCAGGAAGGGGAAGGACAGCATGATGTCGGTGAAACGCATCAGGAGCGCGTCGACGACTCCTCCGAAATAGCCTGCCACCAGGCCTATCGTTACTCCTATGGCCGCGGCGAACAAGGCGACCAGGACGCCGGTGAGCACCGAGGTGCGCCCTCCGTAGAGGAGCCTGGACCAGACGTCTCTGCCGATATGGTCGGTGCCCAGGAGATGCTCTCCCCCGGGAGGCTGCTTGACGTTGTAATACTCGATGTCGCTGATGGGATCGTATTTGGTGAACAGAGGCGCGGCGCAGCACATGAAAACGATCACGATGAGCATGATGAGGCCCACGACCGCGATCTTGTTCTTGAGGAACATGCGCACCACATCATGCCAGTAGCTCGTGACGGGCAGGGACTCAAAGCCTATGTCCCCCCCTTCGGCTACGGCGGGAGCGGCAGCGGGGACCTGTTCTTCAGTGCTCATGATCTTTTTTTCTTCACTCATTTCAAGCACCTCCCCCTACTGCTTCCTGGAGACGAAACGGATGCGCGGATCGATGAGGGCGTAGCTGATGTCGACCAGTATATTTATGAAGAGATATACGGTGCACAGCAGCAGAGTTATGCCCTGTATCATGGGATAATCGCGCTTGGATATGGAGTTGACCGCCAGGCGCCCTACTCCGGGCCAGGAGAATATCTGCTCCGTGACCACGGCGCCGCCCAGAAGGCCTCCGATCTCGCCGCCTACTATGGTGATGACGGGGATCATGGCGTTTTTGAAAGCGTGTCCCCAGATGACGAACTTTTCCTTGAGGCCCTTGCTGCGGGCATAGCGCACATAATCCTGCCCCAGCACCTCAAGCATGCTCGACCTTATCATACGGGTCTGGGTCGCGGCCATGCCCAGGGCCAGAGAGCTCGCCGGAAGTATGATAGCCCTTAAAAACTTAAGGAATCCGTCGTCTCTGATGGTGGCGTAGGCTATGGAAGGGAGCCAGCCCAGCTTGAACGAGAAGAGTATGATCAGCATGAGGCCGAACCAGAACTTGGGCATGGCGACGCCGACAGTGGCAAGCACTGTGGCGAGCGAATCCCAGAAGCTGTTGTGCCTCAGGGCCGCCAGCATGCCCAGCGGCAATGATATCAGCAAAGCTATCAACATCGATATCACTGTCAGCTTGAGAGTGGCCGGCATGCGCGCCATGACCTCCTGGAAGACGTCCTGGCCGGTCTGATAAGACTTGCCCAGGTTCCCTCTCATGGCGTTGAATACAAAGCTGAAATAGCGCTCAAGGAAAGGCCTGTCGAGGCCCCACTCGTGCTCTATGGCAGCTCTTGTCTCCGGAGAGATCTTCAGATTCTCCGTGCTCAGTATCAGGTCGATGGGATCGCCCGGCGTGATATAGAGCAGTGAGAATATGAGGAACGAGATTATCAGCAGGGTCGGTATGGCCTGCAGCAGTCTCTTAACGATATATGCCCACATATGAGCCTCCTTGTGGATGCGGACCTTTGATACGCAAAAGCCCCTCTGGCAGGGGCGTGGAGCGCGCCGGCACAGATCATGAGCCACGCGGTCCGCATGCTTCGGGCCCGGCCCCGGGCATGGGACCTGTCCCGCATAAATATTCCGGCCCGCCGGTCAGGGAGGGCCGGGATCTTCTAAGCTTAAACTATACTACTTCTTGGACATGTCGACGTCGACATTGCGCAGCTCGGAAACGAGGTTGAACTCGATGTTGGTGCAGCCGTTGATGAAGAAGTCCTTGACGACCTCCTTATTGTAGGCCTGGAAGCTGTAGGCGTGATACATGGGCAGGAACACGGTGTCATAGAGCCACTTTTCCTGAGCCTGCATGATCAGCTCGGTCCTGTCGGCGTCATTGGTGGTCTTCCACGCCTGCTCGAGCAGAGCGTCGACCTCGGGGTTGGAATATCCGGGGTTGGGGCTGAAGGAACCGGTGTTGTCGGTGTGCATGACCTTCATCGGTCCGTCGACTCCGGAGTAGCCGCCTACGATGTACATATCGCAGTTGCCCGCGGAGAGGTCGGAGAGGTGGGTTCCCCACTCGACCGGCTTGGACTGGCACTCAAATCCGTTGTCGCTCAGCATGGTGGCGATGATGACCGCGCAGTTGAGACGGATAGGATCGTTTGTTCCGACCTGCAGATCGAAGCTGAAGGTCTTGCCGTCCTTCTCCCAGATACCCTTGGCGTTCTTCTTCCAGCCGGCTTCCTGCATCAGCTTGTCGCCTTCCGCGGGGTTATACTCGGGAGTGACCTTCTTCATCCTCTCCTGATCGCCGCCGGCGTTTTCGGGCGGGATCTGGCCGTAGGCTCTGACAGCCTGGAGGACGCCGGTACCGTCGTCAGGATATACGGCGGCTACGAGAGCGTCCATATCGATGTAGGAGGCGATGGCGCGGCGTACCTTGACGTCCTTGAAGAGCTCGTGGGTAACGTTCATCGCGGCCCAGCGGCAGGTGGAGCTTCCGCTGTAGATCTCGATGAAGTCATGGCCCTGGATGGTGGGCATCTCGTTGTAGGCGAAGTAAGTGACGAAGTCGACTTCCTTGTTGGCGAGAGCCATGGCGGCTACGGAGGTCTCGGTAACGAACTTGTAGATGACCTTGTCGATATTGGGCTTGATGTAGTAGTCTTCGTTGGCTACGAGGACGACCTGGGTATCGACGATGTTGCTGTCCCACTTATACGCGCCGGAACCGACGGGCTTGGAAGCGAAATCCCACTTCTCGTCGATGCCCTTCTTGGGCATGATGCAGATAGCTGCCATCTTGTAGAGGAGCAGGACGTCGATGTCCTTGGTGACGATCTTTATGGTCTTGTCATCGACGACCTCGATGGAGGCGATGGTGGACTGCAGATCGTCGAGCCTGGTGCAGGCGTTGTCAGGGTTCATGACGTACTCGAGAGTAGCCTTGACGTCTTCCGCGGTGACCTGTACGAGCTCCTTGCCGAAGAGGTCGTTGCCTCTCTGCCAGGGGAAGTTCTTCTCGAGGTGGAAGGTCCAGGTGACGCCGTCGTCGGCGCACTCCCAGCTGTCCGCCAGGTCGGGATAGTAGTTGCCTCTGAAGTCTGTCTGGACCAGGCGGTTATATATCTGATAGAAGATATAGTAGTCGCCGTCGGTGGTGGACTTCCAGGGTTCAGTGGTGGTCATGTTCATGTTGGAAGCGACGGTAAGGACCTTCTCTTCCTTCTTGGCGGGCGCAGCGCCGCCGCAGCCTGTCAGCGCCAGGCCGAGGACAAGAACGAGGACCAGCAGCATAGAGATACTGCGTTTATTCATGTTTTTCTCTCCTTTCTGTTCTACAGCGATGATATGTTCCCGGAGAACTGTCCGGCTCCATAACGCTCCGCTGAAAATGAATAATTATTTTGATTTTATACAATTAAAAATTAAAGTCAAGTCTGTTTACGAGTTTATCAGTTTAAACGTTTTGGATTTTAGCCTTTTTTGCTAAAATTATCCATGTGGCTTGTGAGCGATCATATAAATATTTGTCCTGAAAGCTTTCATTCATGTGCTAATTCAACAAACGAGAGCTCAGGACAAAATATTTTACGATTTTTTATTATTATCGCACAAGTTTCTGGTGACTGTGTCTGAAAATCCCTCTGATACGGCTCCCGGAAAGCTATTCCGCCGCCAGGTCCACATTGCGGAGCCTGGACGCGAGAGCGAAGCTCATGGAATTGGCCCCGTTCGAGTAAAAATCGGTGACCCTGTCGTTGTACGCCTGGAAGTTGTAGGAGAAATACAGGGGGACATAGACGCTGGCTCCTATCCACTTCTCCTGCGCCTGCGCGATGAGCTCCGCTCTGGCGGCGTCGTCGGTAGTCGTCCAGGCTCTTTCGAGCAGGGCGTCCACCTCTGTGTCCGAGTAGCCGGGATTGGGGCTCATGATGCCTGTGTTGTCGGTGTGCATGACCTTCATGGGACCGTCGATGCCGGAGAAGCCGCCGTCTATGAACATCGCGCACCTGCCGGCGTCCATATCGTCGATGTGGGTGCCCCACTCGACCGCCTTGGACGTGCAGTCGAAGCCGCAGCCGTTCAGCATGGTGGAGATGAGCACGGAGCAGTTGAGGCGCACGGGATCGTTGGTACCGACCTGAAGCTCGAAGCTGGCGGTCTTCCCGTCCTTTTCCCATATGCCCGCGGCGTTCTTTTTCCAGCCGGCCTCAGCCATGAGGGCGTCGCCGTTCTCGACACTGTAGACCGGGGTCACGGCCTTCGCT
This sequence comes from Bacillota bacterium, assembly GCA_016281165.1. Classification (GTDB taxonomy): domain Bacteria; phylum Bacillota; class Clostridia; order Peptostreptococcales; family Anaerovoracaceae; genus RGIG2707. Next base: position 5,015 of record JAEEIC010000117.1, read on the forward strand.
CTCTCCTGGTCTCCGCCCGGATTCTCGGGCGGTATCTGGCCGTAGGCCCTCACGGCCTGCACGACGCCCGTGCCGTCGTCGGGATAAGCCGCGGCGAGCAGCGCGTCTACGTCGATATACGAAGCGACTGCCCTGCGCACTCTCACGTCGCTGAAGAGCTCGTCGGTCAGGTTCATCCCCATCCAGCGGCAGGAGGAGTTGCCGCCGTAGATCTTGATGAAATCGGAGTCCTTTACCGCCGGCATCTCGCTGTAGGCGAAGGTGGTGATGAGATCGACCTCTTTATTGGCGAGAGCCATGGCGGCGACCGAGGACTCGGTCACGAACCTGTAGACGATCTTATCGATATTGGGCTTGATGAAGTAGTCTTCGTTGGCGGCGAGCACGACCTGAGTGTCGATGATATTGCTCTCCCACTTATACGGGCCGGAGCCGACGGGCTTTTCCATGAGATCCCAGCCCTTTTCTCCCGCCCTGGCAGGCATGACGCAGATAGCGGCGAGCTTGTAGAGCATGAGGACGTCTATGTCCTTCGTCACGATCTGCAGGGTCTTCTCGTCGACGACCTTGATCTCGTCTACAACAGAGCGCAGGTCTTCGAGCCTTGAGCAGGCGTTGGCGGGATCCATTATGTAACGGAGAGTATAGGCGACGTCATCGGCGGTCACTTCGACGAGCTCGTCGCCGAAGAGCTCGTTCCCTCTCTGCCAGTAGAATTTCGGGGTGAGCTTGAAGGTCCAGGTCCTGCCGTCCTCGGCGCATTCCCAGCTCTCGGCGAGGTCCGGATAGTACTTTCCCCTGCCGTCCGATTCGACCAGCCTGCTGTAGATCTGGTAGAAGATGTAGAAATCGCCGCTGGAGGTGGACTTCCAGGGATCCATGGTGGTCAGGTTCATGTTCGAGGCTACTGTCAGGACCTTCTCCTGGTGCTTATCCGTCGCCCCGCTGCTCTCGCTGCCGGCGCCGCAGCCCGCAAGAGATGCACAGATAAGAAGGAAGGCCAGTGATAATGACAGTAAGCGTTTAAACATGATCTGCTCCTTTCGACGCGAGTGTCACTTAAGATCGAGTCGCTTTATTACTACACTCTGCTAAAGTACTAAAGCGACATTGGACTCATTATTGTGCATGGAAGAGAAAAAGTCAAGGGGAAAAACAGAAATTGTATATTCTTCAGACATAAAACCGTCCCCCTGCCCGTTTTCCGGGCGGAGGGACGGTAAGAGAGCCAAATGCTCACATAAAAGTTTTACGGTAAACTATACGCGGATCTAAGCGATCTTCTCTATTCGGTAAGATGGCAGGCGCAGAAGTGGCCCGGAGAGATCTCCCTGAGGGCCGGCTCCTCCTGCGAACAGCGTTCGGTCGCGTAGGGACAGCGCACGTGGAAGCGGCAGCCGCTGGGCACATTGGCCGCGCTGGGCACCTCTCCCTGCAGCACTATCCTCTCCTTCTGCTTCATGCCCGAGATGATGGGTATGGCGGAGAGCAGCGCCTTGGTATAGGGATGAGCCGGATAGTCGAAGAGCTCTTCGGTCTTCGCCAGTTCCATGATCTTGCCCAGATACATGACCGCCACGCGGTCGGAGATATGCTCGACCACGTTGAGGGCGTGGCTGATGAACAGGTAGGTCATGTTGCCGTGCTGTTCCTTAAGATCCATCAGCAGATTGATGATCTGAGACTGGATGGACACGTCGAGGGCCGAGACGGCCTCATCGCAGACCAGGAACTCGGGCTGCAGGGCGATGGCCTTGGCGATGGCGATGCGCTGGCGCTGGCCTCCCGAGAACTCGTGGGGATAGCGCTCGGCGTATACCGCGTTGAGGCCGACCTCGTTGAGCAGGCGCTTGACCTCCTCGTAGGCCTGGTTCTGGGTCATGCCCATCTGGACCATCAGGACCTCGCTTATGAGGCGCTTGACGGTCTTTCTGGGGTTGAGGGAGGAATAAGGATCCTGGAAGACGATCTGGAACTTCTTCCTGATCTGTCTGAGATCCTCGCCCTCCAGCTTGAGCAGGTCGATATCGTCGTTGTAGATGATGCGGCCGTTGGTGGGCTCGTTGAGCCTGACGATGGCGCGGCCGATGGTGGTCTTGCCGCAGCCGGACTCGCCGACCAGGCCGAGGGTCTCGCCGGGAGCGATCTGCAGATCGACGCCGTCCACGGCCTTTACATGGCCGACGGTGCGCCTCATGAGGCCTTTTTTGATGGGGAAGTAGACCTTAAGGTCTTCTATTCTCAGGATGGGCACCTGGTTATTCATTTCTGACATTTATTCCACCGCCTTTCCCTGAGTACGCAGATGGCAGCTGACCCTTCTGTTGCCCACGACCATCTCTTCGGGAGCTACGTCCTTGCAGATGTCTAAAGCCCAGGGGCAGCGCGGAGCGAAGCGGCAGCCCTTGGGGAAGTTCAGAGGATTGGGGACCGTGCCCTTGATGGACTCCAGGCGCCCTCCCCTCGTGACCTTGATGCCCGGGATCGACATGATCAGGAGCTTGGTATAGGGATGCCAGGGATCTCTGAATATGTCCTCCAGCATGCCCTCCTCCACGATCTTGCCCGCGTACATGACGGCGACGCGGCTGGCGATCTGCGAGACCACGCCGAAGTCGTGGGTGATCAGCAGTATCGACATGTTGGAGTCGCGCTGCAGCTGCTTCAGAAGATCGATGATCTGGGCCTGGATGGTCACGTCCAGAGCCGTGGTGGGCTCGTCGGCGATGACCATCTGCGGGTTGGAGGCAAGAGATATCGCTATCATGGCCCTCTGCCTCAGACCGCCCGAGAGCTGGTGGGGATAGACCTTGAGGCGCTCGTCCGGGTTGGGGATGCCGACCTTCTTCATGATCTCGACGGACTTCTCGTGGATCTGCTCCTTGGTGAGCCCAGGCTCATGAAGCTTGAAGACTTCTCCCAGCTGCTTTTCGATCTTATAGACCGGGTTGAGCGAGGTCATGGGCTCCTGGAAGATCATCGAGATCTTCTTGCCTCTGATCTGCCTCGCTTCTTCCTTCGTCAGGTCCTTGATCTCCTGGCCGTCGACCATCATGTAATCGTACTTGAGATCGGCGGTGTCGGCGAGGAGCCTTATCAGCGAGAGCGAGGTGACGGTCTTGCCGCAGCCCGATTCTCCCACCAGAGCGAGGGTCTCGCCCCTGTTGATGTGGAAGGATACTCCGTCGACGCTCTTTACCACGCCTTCGGGGGTGTTGAAATAGGTGCGGAGGTTCTTTACTTCAAGATATTTTTCCATCGTCTGCACCTACTTTCTCATCTTCGGGTCGAAGGCGTCCCTGAGGCCGTCGCCGATCCAGTTCATGGCGAGCACCGTGAGAGATATGGCGACGCCCGGTATGGTGGTCAGATGCGGAGCGAGCTGCAGGTAGTTCCTGCCCTGCGAGAGCATCACGCCCCAGTCGGGAGCCGCGGCGTCGGCGCCCAGTCCCAGGTAAGAGAGGCTGGCTGCCGAGAGTATGGCGCCTCCCACGGAAAGAGTCGCCTGTATGATGAGGGGCCCGAGGCAGTTGGGCAGGATATGGTTGAACATTATCCTCGCCTTCTTGAAGCCCGCGACGGAGGCGGACTCTATGTACTCCAGCTGCTTGATCTGCAGTACCTGTCCTCTGGTAAGTCTGGTGAACCTCGGCCAGCTGACTATGGCCAGAGCGAGTATGACGTTCTTCTGGCTGGGCCCGAGGACCGCCATGATGGCGATGGCTATGATCAGGAAGGGGAAGGACAGCATGATATCGGTGAAGCGCATGAGGAGCGATTCCACAGGCCCTCCGAAGTATCCTGCCACCAGTCCGATGGCGATCCCGACCGCCGCCGCTATAAGTGTTACCGCTATTCCTGTGACCAGCGAGTTCCTGCCGCCGTAGAGAAGGCGGGTCCAGATATCGCGGCCCAGGTCGTCTGTTCCGAGTATGTGGCCGCCCTGCCCCGGTCTGAAGAGCAGTTCGGTGAAGTTCATCTCGGTTATCGGGTCATGACTGGTGAAGAGCGGAGCGCCCACGCAGAGGACGACGATGATGACCATCATTATCAATCCCAGCACGGCGATCCTGTTCTTGGTGAACAGTCTTACGACGTCCTGCCAGTAGTTGGTCACGGGCAGCGCCTCAAGGCCGATCTCGTCCATTACCCGATCTTTTTCATTGACTTTGTTATTGTCACTCATTTGATCGTCTCCTTACTTGTCGAGCCTGATGCGGGGATCTACCCATGCGTATATTATGTCGATCAGCAGGTTCACTATCATGTAGCTGATGCACATGATGAGAGTGATGCCCTGGATCGTGGGATAGTCTCTCTTGGAAATAGAATTGACAGCCAGACGTCCGATGCCGGGCCATGAGAATATGGACTCGGTGACGACGGCTCCGCCCATCATGCCTCCGACCTCGCCGCCGATGACGGTGATGACGGGTATCAGGGCGTTCTTGAGGGCGTGCCCGTAGATGACGGCCCTCTCTTTAAGTCCTTTGCTGCGGGCGTAGCGCACATAATCCTGGTTGAGCACGTCCAGCATGCTGGACCTGATCATACGGGTCTGAGTCGCGGCCATGCCCAGAGCCAGCGAGGACGCCGGCATGATGACTGCCTTGAAGAAGGGCCAGAAGCCCTGGCTCATATCGTTGACCGTGGCGGTCGTGGGCAGCAAGTGCAGCTTGAGCGACAGAGTGATGATCAGAACCAGTCCGAACCAGAACTTGGGCAGCGATACGCCGACCGTGGCCAGCGCGGTGGCAAGGGAATCGATGATGCTGTTGTGCCTGAGGGCGGCCGTTATCCCCAGAGGGAGCGAGATCAGCAGCGCGAGCACCATCGCCGAGCCCGCCAGCCTCAGGGTCGCCGGATATCTCTCCATTATACTGGCGAATACCGGCTTGCTGGTGACGTATGAAGTCCCCAGGTCGCCCCGCGCGGCATTGAAAACGAAATTAAAATACCTGATCAGGAAGGGCTTGTCCAGTCCCCATTCCCTTTCCACTATGGCCCTCTGCTCGGGGCTGATCTGCTCGTCTTCGGTGCCCATGATGAGCTCTACGGGGTCACCGGGGGTCAGATAGAGCAGCGAGAAGATCAGGAAGGATATCACAAGCAGAGTCGGTATAGCCTGCAGTATTCTCCTTAATATGTAGGTCCACATACGGAATCTCCTTTTGAAGAGACCCCCGCGGTATGGGCGGGGGTCCGCAAATTCTCTTCAAACAGGCAGAGGCTTTTTAAAGCCCCTGCCCTTTTTCTGCCTGGATGATCGTCTATTCCACGCCGACGTTTCTGGTGGCGGTGCAGAGCGGACGATATACGGACGCGTGGGCGAAGTCGGTGACTCTGGTGTTCACGCCCATCTGGGTGTACTCGAAGTATCCGCCGAGGTGAGCGGCGTCACCGGCGAAGATCGCGGCGCATTCTCTGAGGATAGCGGAGCGCGCGTCGAAGTCGGTGGTCTTCCATGCCTGAGCCAGCTTTTCGTCGATCTCGGGGTTGGAGTAGCCGCAGTTCGGGGAGTGGGTGGTCTCGTTGGTCTTCATCATCCTGAGACCGCCGTCAAGGCTGGAGTATCCGCCGAGGATGTACATCTCGACGTTGCCTTCCTTGATGTCGGTGGTGTGGGTGCCCCACTCAGCGGTCTGGGCGGTGCAGTCTACGCCGATGGCCTGGAAGGAGGCGGCGATGATGACCGCGAGCCTCTCACGGGCAGAGTCGTTGTTGCCGACCTGGAGGGTGAACTTGAGCTTCTGGCCGTCCTTTTCACGGATGCCGTCGGCGCCCTTCTTCCAGCCGAGCTCATCGAGTCTGGCCTGAGCGGCAGCGGGATCATAGGATTCCCACATGGCCTTGGCGCTGTCGTCGATGTCCCCGCCCGGACGCTCATAGGGGATGCAGGAATATGCTCTTCTGGCCAGCTCTACACCGGCGTCGTTGGCGAACAGAGCGGCGATGGCGCCGTCCCAGTCGATGGCCCTTCTGAGAGCCTTTCTGAGCTCCTTATCCTGGAAGAAGCTCCAGTCGCATCTGTAGCCTACCCATCTGTAGGAACCGGTGCCGCCGGAAGCAAGTCTCAGATAATCGTACTTGGCGATGTTGGCGACCTCGGTGGCCAGGATGGCCAGGGAGATGTCGACTTCCTTGTTCTGCAGGGCGATGGCGGATACGGACTTGTCGGTGATGATCTTGTAGACGATCCTGTCGAGAGCGGGTCTTACGAAGAAGTCCTCGTTCCTTTCGAGGATGACGTGGGTATCGGTCTTATGCTCGACGAACTTGTAAGCGCCGGAACCGAGAGGATGATTCTCGAAGTCCCAGTTGGCGTCGATCATCTTCTGGCAGATGATGTAGGACTGATACATTCTGTACTCGAAGAGGACGTCGATGTCCTTGGTGTAGAAGACTACGGTGTAGTCGTCCGGGCACTCGATGTGATCGATGGTGCCTACCAGGTCGGAGTAACGGACAGAACCGAAGTCGGGATCGAGGTAGCACTCATAGGAGTACTTTACGTCCTGAGCGGTAACGGGAACCAGCTCGTCTCCGAACAGCTCGTTCCCTCTCTGCCAGTAGCAGTCCTTCCTGAGGTGGAAGGTCCAGACGAGACCGTCTTCGGAGGCTTCCCAGCTCTCGGCGAGATTGCCGAGGAAGCCGGAGTTCTCGTCCATGTCGAGCAGGGTCTGATAGACCTGTCTGATGACGTAGCCGTCACCGTCGGAAGTGGTCTTCCAGGGTACGAGGGTAACGATGGCCATATAAGTACCTATGGTAAGGACCTTTTCCTTCTCTTCCGTCTTGGCGGGCTCAGCAGTCTTCGCCGGCTCGGCGGGCTTGGCGGGCTCGGCAGTCTTGGCAGGCTCACTGGTCTGAGCCGGGGCCGGTGCCGGCGCTTCCTGCTTGGCTCCGCAGGCGCCCAGAGCAAGGCTCAGTACCATGACGAGAGCAAGCAGCAATGCTAGATGCTTTTTCATTCATTTCTCCTTTCTTTTCAGAAACCTATATCGCTGATCGCAGGCCCTTTGTACCTGCGGAAAAGCCTTATTTATGAGAGGATGTAACACAATTGTAACATTATCATATAGGAAAAACGCATATTTGTCAATAATATATCAATTTGCGTCAACAGCTGTATCACAAAAACAGCAGTCAGCGAAGACCGCTGTCATCTCCGTCACAGCGGCGATACCTGCTGGTAATCGCTCCCCTGATAATCCGGATGGGAGATCTCCTCCAGTATGGCCTTGAACCTGGTGAGGTCGGCCTCCTTGGTCCTCAGCTGGACCATGGAGAGTATGATGTTGAAATAGATCAGCAGCGGCCCGCAGGAGTAATAGTGCCCTTTATGCATCTCGCCCATGAGCAGGCAGTGGTCGCAGTGCCTGGCGAGCAGAGAGTCGTTGGAATCGGTGAAGCCGACCACCTTGGCTCCGTGCTCCTTTACGAAGCGGGCCACGTTGATTATGGGCAGGTAATACACGGGGAAGGCCATGAAGATGAAGAGATCCTTGGGAGAGATCCTGTTGATGGACGACTGCAGCGAGGTCATCTCTTCGGGATTGATGGCGTAGGCCCTGATGCCGAAGAGCGAGAGCCTTCTCATCATGAAATCGGCGACAGAATAGGAAGTGCCCCGCCCTACTATATATACCGTATGGGCGTTCACTATATCGTCGGCGACCGAGCCGAGCGCGTTAAGATCGATCGAAGAGAACAGCTCGTCGGTGTAGTTCTTCTCGATCTCCAGCTGGGTCTTGATGAAATCGTCGCCGGCGCTCTCCGGGCCGGTCCCTCCCGCCAGGACCCCGGATACGGGGAAGCGGTCCTCGGTCTTGGCGGCCTGGATATTGCGGAAGGCGTTCTTGGCGTCGGTGAAGCTGTCATAGCCCAGCTTCTGACAGAAACGGATGGCAGTCGCTTCGGTGCAGCCCACCTGGCGGCTGAAATCCTTGAGAGAGATATAGCACATCTCGCTGGGATTATTTATCATAAAACCGGCAATGTGCCGCTGTTTGGCAGTGAAGAGGGGCATACCGTTTTTGAGAGTTTCTACTATATTCATCGTAGTCGCGGCCTCCTTGCTCTGACAATTATACTATTATAATATTAAAATATACGATCTGCTTTGAAAAGTCAATACTGAAGCCCGACAGATTTAATTATTTTCAAATAGATTTTCAAAACCTTTATATAAGTTAATTATTTCACAATAAAAACGGCCCGCGCGATGCGCGGGCCGCCATATTATTACATTTTTCCCCGCGGGCCGCCCTTCTATTCGGGCCGGCTCACGTGGGTCTTCTCATCGAAGTCGTGGGGAGCCTTTTCGGTGTCCTTGTAGCCCACAGCGAGGGCGATCTTGAACTCATAGTTCTCGGGGAAGCAGAACTTCTCGTTGAAGTAATCCTTCATCTCGCCGCCCATGACTCTCCAGGGCATGCCGAGGATGACGGAGCCCAGGCCCAGGGATTCCGCCGCCAGCACCATGTTCTGGCAGGCGATGCCGGCGTCGACGGAGCCGAAGAAGAGATCCTTGTCGGCGCTGAGCATGAAGACCACGGGAGCGTTGTAATGGAAGGGGCCTTCCCTGCCGGACAGGGCGCTCACCTCGGCGGCTAGCTTGCCTAAGGCCTTGTTGCCGCGCTTCAGGACGCTGATGTGGACCTCCTGCTTGTTGTTGGCCGTCGGCCCCTGAAGACCCGCCTTGATGATCGCGTTTATGATCTCTTCGGGAGGCGTCTCTTCCTTATACTTTCTGATGGAGCTTCTTTGTTCGATGACCTTGAGTACTTCGTTCATTTTAAACCTCCTTTTCTTCGGCGGCCCAGCCTCTTGAGCGCTCTACCGCCCTCTTCCAGCCGGCGAGCCTCTCCCTGCGGACCTTTTCGTCCATCTGCGGCTCAAAGCCGCGCTCGAGCTTCCAGTTTGCCTTTATATCATCGGTCCCCTTCCACACGCCTGCCGCCAGCCCCGCGAGATAGGCCGCTCCCAGAGCGGTCGTTTCGAGGCAGCTGGGCCTGTGGACGGGGCATCCGTTGATGTCAGCCTGGTACTGCATGAGGAGATCGTTGGCGCTGGCTCCGCCGTCGGCCTTAAGGACCGAGAGCTTCCTGCCGCTGTCCTCTTCCATGGCGGTGAGCACGTCGTTCGTCTGGTAGGCCAGCGATTCCAGCACCGCCCTTATGATGTGATCTCTGTTCGTTCCCCTGGTGATGCCCACTATCGTCCCTCTGGCGTAGGGATCCCAGTAGGGAGCGCCCAGGCCCGTGAAGGCCGGGACTATGTAGACGCCGCCGGTATCTGGGACCCTTGAGGCGTACTTTTCGGAGGCCGGCGAATCCTCGATGAGGCCCATCTCGTCCCTCAGCCACTGCACGGCGGCTCCGGCCACGAAGACCGAGCCCTCGAGAGCGTAATCCACCTTCCCGTCCAGGCCCCAGGCTATGGTCGTGACCAGGCCTCTTTCCGAAGCCACGGCCTCTTCGCCCGTGTTCATCAGCAGGAAGCAGCCGGTGCCGTAGGTGTTCTTGGCGTCGCCGGGATCGAAGCAGGCCTGGCCGAAAAGTGCCGCCTGCTGGTCTCCGGCGGCTCCGGCGATGGGTATCGGCGCCCCGAAGAGGGCGGGATCGGTCTCGCCGTACACGCGGGAGGAAGGCACGGGCTCAGGCAGCATCGCTTCGGGGACGCCCAGGATCTCAAGGAGCTCGCTGTCCCAGCGAAGCTCGTGTATGTTGAAGAGCATGGTGCGCGAGGCGTTGGTGTAATCGGTGACGTGCACCCGGCCGCCGGTGAGCTTCCAGATCAGCCAGCTGTCTATGGTGCCGAAGAGCAGCTCTCCCCTCTCCGCCCGCTCTCTCGCGCCGGGAACGTGATCGAGTATCCAGCGTATCTTGGAGCCCGAGAAATAAGCGTCTATGGGAAGGCCCGTCTTATTCTTTATCATGTCCGCCAGGCCTTTTTCGGCCAGCCGGTCGCAGAAAGGCGCGGTGCGGCGGCACTGCCAGACTATGGCGTTGTATACGGGGACGCCGGTCTTCTTGTCCCAGACGACGGTGGTCTCGCGCGGGTTGGTGATGCCGATGGCGGCGATGTCTTCAGCCTTGAGGCCGGCTTTCTCGAGCGCTCTTCTCGCGGTCTGCAGCTGCACCTGCCAGATCTGCGCGGCGTCGTGCTCGACCCAGCCGGGCCGGGGGAATATCTGCGCGAACTCCATCTGGGCGACGGAGACTATCGCTCCCTCCTTTGAGAAGACTATGCTCCTCGCGCTCGTAGTGCCCTCGTCGAGGGCCAGTACATATTTCCTGTCAGACATCTTATAAGCTCCTTTTTTCTTGATTTTAGCATCAGGGCCGCGCTTCGTCAAAGCAAAAACCGGGCCTCACTCAAGAGCCGCCAGCAGCCTCTCCTCCACGGGGTTGGTCAGGTCGAGGCCCTTTGTTGTGAGCCTGATCTTTCCCTCTTCTTCCTTCAGCAGGCCCTCCGCGATGAGGGCGCTGACCTCCCCGCCGAGGTCGCCTGAAAGAGACGAGCCGAAGAGCCTTTCGTACAGCGCCCCGTCCATGCCTTCTATGAGCCTCAGCTGGGTGAAGAGGAAATCGCCCTTGAGATCTCTTAAGCGCTCTCCCCGCGCCCAGCGGAACGAGACGCTCCGCGCCGCCGTTATTTCGGGGTCCTCGGCGGGATCGAAAGGAGGAGCCCCGTCCTCATAGCGCCTTCCGCCGATGAAGGAATGGGCGGCGCTGCCGAAGCCCAGATAAGGCTCCATGCGCCAGTACTTCAGATTGTGGCGGCACTTCCTGCCGGGCCCCGCGGCGTTCGATATCTCGTAGTGTTCGAAGCCCGCGTCCTTTATGATCTCAAGGCCCCGGTGGTACATGATCCTGTTCTCCTCCCAGGAGGGAAGCTCCAACCTCCCCCTCCTGTAGTCCTCGTAAAAGGGAGTGCCCTCCTCCAGCTGCAGGCTGTAGAAGGAAAGATGGGTGGGCGAAAGATCGAGGGCCCTCTTAAGAGTATCGAGCCAGATACCTAGATCCTGAGCGGGGACCCCCAGCATCAGGTCGATGTTTATATCGTCGAAATATCCCGCCGCCAGCCTGAAGGATGATACCGCCTCCGCGGCCGTGTGTATCCTGCCCATGAGCGAGAGCACCCTGTCGTCAAGGCTCTGCGCGCCGAGGCTGAGGCGGCTGAAGCCGGCGGCGCGGTAAGCGGCCAGCTTTTCTTCGGTAAGAGTCCCCGGGTTGGCCTCAAGGCTTATCTCTGCGTCATCCTTTACCGTAAAACTGTTACGGATCTCCGAGAGGGCGGAGCAGAGCAGGCCCTCGTCTATCAGGGAAGGCGTCCCGCCGCCGAAGAAGACCGTGTCGACGGAGAGCGCATCGCCGTAATGCTCCCCCGCCGCCCTTATATCCTTCTTCAGCCTCTCGATATAAGGCCCGACCGAGGCCCTTCTCTCCTCCAGGGGGAAGGACATGAAATCGCAGTAGCGGCACTTCCTCACGCAATATGGGATATGTACATATATGCCTGTATCCATGTATCGATTAAAGCACTTTGAGCAGGCGAAAGCAAGCCTGCCGGCTCCTCCCCGCGCCAATAAAAGATCCCCCGCCCTGAAGGCGGGGGATGGGTCCTGTTTTATCCCGCCGCAGCGGGAAAAGGTCTTAAGCGGCCAAAGCGGGCTTTACTGCCAGCTCCACTCCTCGACCCAGAATCTCTTGCTGGCGGTCACGAAGACGCCGTCCAGGTACTTGTTGTAGCCGGAGACGTTGGACTGCTGATAGAGGGGGATCTGGCAGCAGAGATCGTTGAGGTATCTGCTGGTCTCCTTGAGGACCTGCTCGCGCTCGCCGTTGTCGACGGTGGCGCAGGCCTTCTCGATGAGCGCGTCAAGATGCGGATCGTTGGTCCTGGTCTTGTTGGAGGCGCCGATGTTCATGGAGTGATATACGCCCTTGAGGAAGGACATCATATCGGAGGAGGTGTAGTTGCCGATGAAGCCGGTGAAGTTTCCGGCAGCGGTCTCGGAGAGGTAGGTCGCGAGGTCCATGGAGACTACTTCGACGGCCATGCCGAAGGCGGAGTTGAGGTTGTCCTGGATGACCTGGGCGGCCCTTCTCTTGGTGTCGTCGGAGCAGATGACTTCGAGGACGACGCCGTTGAGGTCAACGCCGGACTGCTTGTAGTATTCCTGAGCCTTTTCGGGATCGTAGGGATCGCAGCCGGTGGCGTCGAAGCCGAGCTGGCCGAGCGGGGTCTGTCCGGGAGCGACGACGCCGGCGCCGTTGAGAGCGACGGTGACGCAGTCTTCCTTGTTGACGGCGCAGTTCATGGCCTTTCTGACCAGCTGGTTGTCATAGGGCTTGGCCTCGTTGTTGAGGCAGAGCCAGTTGTGGGTCAGGGAGTCTACGTTGAGCAGGGTCAGGGAGGGATCCTCTTCGATCAGACCCATGTCGTTGGTGTCGACCTCGATGACGTAGTCGACCTCGTGGGCCTGCAGGGCGATGGTCCTGGCGGAGCCTTCAGGTATGATCTTCCAGATGACGTTCTTGATCGCGGGAGCTCCGTCCCAGTAATCTTCAAAGGCTTCGAAGACCAGGTTCTCGGAGATGTTCCACTTGACGAACTTGTACGGGCCGGTGCCTACGGGCTCGGTGTTGAAGTCGTGGCCGCTCTTGATGAGGTCGGCGGGGCAGATGGCGTTGCCGTGGTGGCAGAGGTCATACAGAAGAGCCGCGCTGGGGCCGGGGGTGGTCAGGGTGATGGTGTAATCATCGACCTTCTTGACGTTGTCGAATTCCTTGGAATAGGAGGCGATATCGGGGGATACCTTCGCTTCCTCGAGGGAGGCGACTACGTCGTCGGCCTTCATCTCGGCGCCGTTGTGATACTTTACGCCGTGACGGAGATTGAAGGTCCACAGAGCGCTGCCGTCGGCCTGCTCCTCAAAGCTGTAGGACTCTGCGAGGCAGGGCTGGGGAGCGAGGTTGCGGTCCATGGTCAGCAGGCCTTCGTAGGTCAGGTTGTTGACGTAACCGCCGGCGGTGGCGTTGTGCAGACGGGCGGTCACCGAGGGGGTCTCGTCAGCGGTGCAGACGACGACGGTGTCCTTGTCGACAGCGTAGTGGCGGTCGGCGTTGTCATTGGCGGCGGGAGCGCTGGCCGCGGGCGCGCTCGATGAAGGCGTCGACGGTGAGGACGAAGACTGAGCGGGCTGAGACGCGGGAGCGCTGCTGTTTCCGCAGGCGACGCAGGCTATCAGCATCGCCAGGCAGAGGAGCACTGCAAATACTCTTTTCATTCTTTACTTCCTTTCCTTGAAAAACTAGCGGAATATCGTTCTGTTTTGATGTTCCGCGAACACTGATAACAAAAAACGTGCCCGCGCACAAGTGATATACTCGTTTGCTTTTTAATTATCTGATCAATTATTGTGTAAAATCCAGACATATAGATCCGCCCCTTCGGATCAGTATCGCGCCCCCCCTCTCTCTTATGATGGAGCCTCTGATAAAAGTACGACATAAAGAACGGATCATATGATATTATTGATAAAAAAGGAGGTACAAAATATGAAAGCAAGCGTGATCTATCATTCCGAATCGGGAACCACGAAGGCTGTCGGCGAGAACATCGCAAAGGGCATGATCGAGGAAGGCCTTGAGGTAAAGTGCTTTTCCATCGATGAAGTGGACGCGGACTGGGCAAACGAGTCCTGCCTGCTCGTCATGGGCACCCCGGTATACAGCGCCGACGTCAGCGGCAAGATGAAGATGTTCCTTGAGAAGATGCCGGGTATGAACGTGGCCGGAAAGCTGGGCGGAGCCTATGCCACCGCCAACTTCGCCTACGGCGGCGGCGAGCTGGCCCTTCAGACCATACTGACCCACATGATGGTAA
>JAEEIC010000118.1 GCA_016281165.1 Bacillota bacterium
CCATCATCATGACCATGACCATGAGCATGAACACGAGCACGAGCATGAGCATGTCCACGACCACGAGCACGAGCATGAGCATCATCATGACCATGAGCACGATCACGATGCGGAGGAAGGCCATCATCACCATCATCATGACGAGGCCTGCGAGGCGCACGATCATGACGAGATACATGAGCATGTCCACGACCACGAGCACGAGCATGTCCACGACCACGAGCACGAGCATGAGCATCATCATGAACACGAGCATCCTCACGACCACGATCATGAGCATACCCATGATCATGACCATGAGCACGGCCATACCCACGATCACGGCCACGGTCATCACCACCACAGCGGTCTTGCCGATATCGAGCATATCGTAAGAGGACATCTGAACATACCCGAAAAGGTGAAGGACGATGTGATGGCGGTCTACGGCCTCATCGCCGAGGCTGAGAGCCACGCCCACGGCGTCCCCGTGACCCAGATCCACTTCCACGAGGTCGGAACCATGGACGCCGTCGCCGACATCACCGCGGTCTGCCTGCTGATGGACAGGCTCGCGCCGGACAAGGTCGTCGTTTCACCCGTCCACGTCGGGAGCGGCAAGGTCCGCTGCGCCCACGGCGTGCTGCCCGTACCGGCTCCCGCCACCGCCTTCATACTCAAAGACGTGCCCATCTACGGGGGAGAGATCAAAGGCGAGCTCTGCACCCCGACCGGCGCCGCGCTGCTCAAGCACTTCGCCTGTGAATTCGGTCCCATGCCCATGATGAAGGTGCAGGCCACCGGCTACGGCATGGGTAAGAAGGACTTCGAGGCCGCCAACTGCGTGAGGGCCATGATAGGCGAGGCGGGCGCGGGCTTTGAGAGCACGGCCCATGCGGCAGCCGCGGATGAGATCGCCGAGCTCAGCTGCAACGTCGACGACATGAGCGGCGAGGCCGTGGGATTCGCCATGGACCGCCTCTTTGAAGCGGGCGCTCTCGACGTATACACCATACCCATCGGCATGAAGAAATCGAGGCCCGGCCTGCTGATCCACGTCATGTGCCGCGAAAAGGACAAGGAGAGCATCTTAAGAGCTCTCTTCACCCACACCTCGACCATAGGCGTGAGGGAGAACCGCTTTACACGGCACGTTCTCGAGAGGAGCATAGAGACCGTAAAGACCCCGGCGGGACCGGTGCGCCGCAAGGTCTCCAGGGGCTACGGAGTCACCAGAGTGAAGTTCGAGCACGACGATCTGGCCCGCATCGCAAAGGAGAAGGGCATCAGCATCGCCGAAGCCGAGGACCTCGTGAAGAAGGATATTTTCTAGATCATAGGTTATATAACGTTTGTATTGAAAAGGCCACAGCTTGGAATTCCAAGGCTTGCGGCCTTTTTGAATTGCCGTGCGGCGCAGGCCGCAGGGAAGGCTTTGGGGTGACTGCGGAAGGGACGGAACCTTAAGACCGATGGATCTTTGCGTATTTCTCGCAGGCTCTGCGCACCCACTCGAGGCGGGTGTCGTCGATGTCGGTAGGTACGGTGCAGTCGGCCCCTATCATGGTTCCTGTCTGTCCCGCATCGTCGAGTATGGAGAAGACCGCCTTTTCCAGCTCGGCGCGGCTGCCGGTGTATATGACGCCGGTCTGCTCGAAGCCTCCGAATACGGGCTTTCCGTTGAAGAGCTTTCTGCCCTCGCT
The DNA here is from genome assembly GCA_016281165.1 of Bacillota bacterium. GTDB lineage: Bacteria > Bacillota > Clostridia > Peptostreptococcales > Anaerovoracaceae > RGIG2707. Next base: position 1,683 of record JAEEIC010000118.1, read on the forward strand.
GAGGCTCACTCCTTCGGCGTGGACGGCCCAGTTGAAGGCCGCTGCGTCATAATCGGCGTAGAGCTTCAGGTCGTTGGCCAGGCCCTTGTAGCCGCAGATGTGGAGCAGGGTCATGCCCGAGAGGCTGTTGGCGTGGGCGAGGACCTTCTTTTCGGACAGGGCGATGTATTTCCTGTAGATATCGGCGGGGAAATAACCGTTCTGGTTGTTTACGCTGAGGTATATCGCTTCGGCTCCGCATTCTTTAACAAGCATCTCGTCGAGGGCGATGACGCTGTCGGCGATGATATCGAGGGCTTTTGCGACCGCGTCCGGATCTTCGCGGGTCAGCTGCAAAAGCACTGGCTCGGCACCCAAAAGCACGGGGAAGGTGAGATTGAAGGCGGTCTTCAGTATCATGGCGGGGGAGAAGGCGGTGACGTATCTCACGGCTTCATTTCCCTCGTAGCAGGCGAAGGAGCGCACGGTGAGCTCGGCGCTCTTCCTAAAGAAGGCGCTTCCCGCGACCGGCGGCTTGATGTTCTTAAGGTCAGCCGCTTTTTCCACGAAGGATACGTCCACGGGCATGATCATGAGGGAGTCGTTCATGACCTTGATCACGTCCGGGTCGAACTTTTCTCTCGCTTTCCTGTGGCCGTCGATGTTCTTTTCGAATATGGCTTCGTCCCGAAGTCCCTTCAGCCATTCATTCCTTTCCGTGAAATGGTGGAAGATGGCGACGGGAGCCCTGTCCACCGCTTCGTTCCTGAGGTAGTGCAGAAATCTTTCTCTTTTATCCATTTTGTTTCTCCCTTGCATATCCGGGGCTCGCAGCCCCGGGATCGGAAACACTTTTTAAGGCCGTCCGCCATCCATAAGGCTTTGACAAGCAGAGGCTCCTGAGGCGGACGTTAGCGGGCTGCGGCCTTATGCCCGGCGCCTTGGGAGCTTTCGGAGCTCACGGCGCATACCGCCTGCCCGGTATTGTATAAATTATACACAAATCGAAGAGCTATGGCAATACGGGTGGAGCCGCGGGTTGAAAACACGTAAGGCGCCGGAGAGGATGAGGGAAGGATCTTCACGCAAATTTTGCAATAGAAATTATATAATTCGGTTGACAAAGTTTATAAAAGCGCTATTATTTAGACAGACAAGAACATGCGGTGCAATGGGGCGGCGCCCCGGAAACATTCATCGCAAATAAACGATAAAAGAGGTGGATTCAATGGAGAAAAGCCTTTACAGCCTTCTGCTCTCAGACCAGGTGGTCTCGGAGATCGACCGGCTGGCTTTAAGAAGCGGCATGAGCCGCTCGGGCCTCATCAATCGCATCCTCGCCGAGTACGCCAGCATCCAGACCCCCGAGATGCGCATCGAGAGCATATTCGAGCAGATGGAGCAGCTGCTGGGCGGAGCAGGCGACCTGGTGCCCTTCTTCACCAGAGGGCAGCAGTCCATGACCATGAAGAGCAGCCTGCAGTACAAATACCGTCCGACGGTCAAATACGCGGTGCAGCTCTACAAGAGCATTGACGATAAGGGCCGTTTCGGGGAGCTCGCGGTCAATTTCAGGACCCAGTCCCAGGCCCTGCTCGACGAGATGACCCGTTTCTTCGGCTATTGGAAGCTTCTTGAGGACGAGATGATCGCCGGCTATTACGAGAACGGCGCCATCGATTACGCCCTGCAGGACGGACGCTTCGTAAGGACCCTGGCCCTGCCCGCGGGCAGCGCTGTGGACAGCGAAGAGCTGAGCGAAGCCCTGTCCCACTACATCAAGAGCTTCGATATGCTGCTCAAGGCCTGGCTTTCGGGCAGCCTCAGCGCTTCGGCGCTTCGGACAGATTACCTTAAGGCCTTTAAGGACGGGCCGGGGGTGTAAGGCCCGGCATGCGTCAAGTGATACGCGATACAGCCGGCAGCGCTTTGAGGCGCCCGCGAACTCAGCGCAAAGCAGGAGATGCGCGAGGTATCGGCAGCAGACCCCTAAGTCGGATGAAAGCTCTGCCTGACATTGGAGCGAAGACGCTTCGCCGCTAAGGTATCGAACGGACCGGGACGGGCATCCCGCAAATGCCCGAAGAACTTGAAAAATAAACTTCCATCGGGAGGTATCTCAAATGAACGCAAACAAACTGACCCAGAAATCTCTGGAGGCCCTGAGCACTGCCCAGAACATAGCCTCCGAAAACGGCAACACCCAGATCGAGCCCGAGCATCTGCTCTACGCCCTGCTCGACCAGGACGGCGGGCTGATCCCCAGCCTGCTTGAGAAGTCGGGAATCGACGTGGAGAGGCTCATCGCGGCCGTCAACACCCGCATCGAAGACCTTCCCCGGCTCAGCGGGCCCGGAAGGGAAGCCGGCAAGATATACATATCCCAGGACACCGACCGCATGCTCAGCGCCGCGGAAAAAGAAGCGGAGCGCATGAAGGACGACTACGTGTCGGTAGAGCACCTCTTCACAGCCATCATCGACAAGGCTCCCGGGGCTCTGTCCCGGCTCCTGAAGGAGCACGGAGTGACCAAGGAAGCCTTTCTTTCCGCCCTGGCTCAGGTCAAGAGCGGCAGAGTCACCGGCGACAACCCCGAGGAGACCTACGACGCCCTCAACAAGTACGGCAGCGATCTGGTCGAAAGGGCGAGAAAGCAGCAGCTGGACCCCGTCATCGGAAGAGATGAAGAGATAAGAAACGTAATACGCATACTTTCGAGAAAGACCAAGAACAACCCGGTGCTCATAGGCGAGCCGGGCGTGGGCAAGACCGCCATCGCGGAGGGCCTCGCCCAGAGGATAGTGAGGGGAGACGTGCCCGAAGGCCTTAAGAACAAGACCATCTTCAGCCTCGACATGGGCGCCCTCATCGCAGGCGCCAAGTTCAGGGGCGAGTTCGAGGAGAGGCTCAAGGCCGTCCTTTCCGAGGTCAAGAAGGCCAACGGCCGCATCATACTCTTCATCGATGAACTGCACACCGTGGTCGGAGCCGGCAAGACCGAAGGCTCCATGGACGCGGGGAACCTGCTCAAGCCCATGCTGGCCAGGGGCGAGCTCCATTGCATAGGAGCGACCACCCTCGACGAATACCGCAAGTACATCGAAAGCGACGCGGCCCTCGAGAGGCGTTTTCAGCCGGTCATGGTCAACGAGCCCGACGTCGCCGACACCATCTCGATCTTAAGGGGCCTCAAGGAGCGCTACGAGATATTCCACGGGGTCACCATCCACGACAACGCCCTGGTCGCCGCAGCGACCCTGTCCAACCGCTACATCACCGACAGGTTCCTGCCGGACAAGGCCATCGACCTGGTGGACGAAGCCTGCGCCTCGATCAGGACCGAGATCGACTCCATGCCCGAAGAGCTGGACAGCCTGCGCCGCAGGATAATGCAGCTGGAGATCGAAGAGGCCGCTCTCAAGAAAGAGACCGACCAGCTATCAAAGGAAAGATGTGAGAAGCTCTCCGAAGAGCTCGCGGGCCTGCGCGACGATTTCAACGAGAAGAAGGCCGTCTGGGAGAAGGAGAAGTCCGCCGTCGACGACATCAAGAAGCTGAAATCCAGGATCGAGGAGGTCACGGGCCAGATCGAACAGGCCCAGAGGAACTATGATTACGAGACCGCCGGCAGGCTCAAATATCAGGATCTGCCGGGCCTCGAAAAGCAGCTTCAGGAGGCCCAGAAAGCCGCCGAATCCAGAAAGGACGGGGGCTCGATGGTGCGCGATACCGTGACCGAAGACGAGATCGCGGAGATCGTCGCCCGCTGGACCGGCATCCCCGTCTCCAGGCTCATGGAGGGCGAGAGGGAAAAGATACTGCAACTTGAAGACATACTGCATAAGAGGGTCATCGGCCAGAACGAGGCCGTGACCAAGGTGAGCGAGGCTATCTTAAGGTCCAGGGCCGGCATCGCCGACCCCAACAGACCCATAGGCTCCTTCCTTTTCCTCGGCCCCACCGGCGTCGGCAAGACCGAGCTGGCCAAGGCTCTCGCCCAGGCCCTGTTCGACGACGAGAAGAACATGGTCAGGATCGACATGAGCGAGTACATGGAGAAGTTCTCGGTCTCAAGGCTGATCGGAGCGCCCCCGGGGTACGTGGGCTACGACGAGGGCGGCCA
>JAEEIC010000014.1 GCA_016281165.1 Bacillota bacterium
TGACCTTCATCTACAGAGCCGTGGGCGAGCCCGGCAGGACCGGCGAAGGGACCTGGTACAGCGACGCCCTGAACTGGGCAAAAGAGTGCGGCCTTCTTGAGGGGACCTACAGCGGAGAGTTCGACGTCAAGGCCGACTGCCCCCGCGGCAACGTGGTGGAGTACCTCTTCAGGTACCATTCGGCAAGATAAGTGAGCGCGAAAGAAGTATAGATGCGCAAAAGAACGGACAGCCCGAAAAGCTGTCCGTTTCTTATAAGTATTCGTTTTTCAGTATCGCGGCTGCGCCCTTAAAAGGCGGAGAGCCTGAGAGATCAAGGCGAAACGAGGTTGTAACATGCGTTATATAACGCATGCTGCGCGTCACCCGGATGTCGCTGTCATATCGCCCGGCTTCCGGCTGTCCGCGTTCCCCCCGCGGCAGGCCTAGATGAAGTTCCTGAATATCATCGCTCCGGCGACGGTGAGGAGCCCTGAGACCGTGATCGAAAGGCTGCTCATGGCTCCCTCCACCGGGCCTATCTCCATCGCCTTGGCCGTGCCGACAGCGTGGGAGGAAGAGCCCAGAGCGACGCCGACCGCGACCGGGTCCGTGATCTTGAAGAATCTTAAGACCGGCTGGGCGAAGAGGTTGCCGATGATGCCGGTGAGTATTATGACCACGACGGTGATGGCGGAATATCCGCCCAGCTCCGCCGAGATGCCCATGCCTATGGCCGAGGTCACCGACTTGGGCAGGAAGGTCACGTACTCCTTATGATCGAGGCCGAAGATGAGGGCCAGGGCCAGGACCGAGAGCAGGCTCGACATCACGCCGGTCACGATGCCGGCCAGTATCGCCTTGTAGTTCTTCTTCAAGGCCTCGAGCTGCTCGTACAGGGGTATGGCCAGGCTGACTGTCGCCGGCGTCACCAGATAACTGATGTATCTCGCCCCCTCGTAATAGGTCTGGTAGGGGATCCTGAACAGGAGCAGGAAGCCCACGGTCAGCAGCACCGCGATGAGCATGGGGTTGAAGATCGGGTGGCCGAAGCGCTTTTTCAGGGCGAGAGCGAGAGAATACGAGCCGACGGTGAGAAAGGCCCCGAAGAAGACGGAGCCGGTGACGATGTCGTTAAGCATCTCCCTCCTCCTTTCCGGCGCTCTTTTTCATGGTCAGCTGCACGACCTTGCCCACCGCGACCATGACGATGAAGGTCGTGATGAAGGTGATCGCCAGATACTTGAGCCAGCTGTCCTTTACGATCTCCCAGGTGTCGATGAGGCCCGCCATCAGGGGGAGTATGGTCACGAGCATTATCTCGACCAGGAACATCCCGGTCTCTCTCACCGCCGCGAGGGGTATCAGGCCGCTCGCGAGCCCCGCGAAGAGCAGTATCATGCCGTAGATGCTGGCCGGGACCGGCAGGGGGATGAAATAGTGCAGCACTTCTCCCAGGAAGGAGACCGCGATGATGATCAGAAACTGCTTAAGATACTTCATGCTGCTCCTTTGGCGTCAGTGATGGCGCAGGTCTTCGCAGGCCTTGATGGCCTTCATGACGGGCCGCGCCTCCTCGCTCCTGAAGAAGTCGAGGGTCGTGGGAGGAACGAGGGAGGAAAGGGCGCCGAAGTCCTCTTCTTTTAAGAGCTCCCTCACTCTCGAGGCGCTGACAGGCTCGGGGATGCCGAACCTGGGGATCTCGAAGAGCTTTACCCCGCGGGGCGGCAGGTTCTCCTTGAGCACCCCGTTGTAGAGGGCCGTGGTCCTGCTGAAGGGCTCGTCGCCCACGAAGCGCGCGCTTATATCAAGGCCCTTGGCGATCTTTTCGAAGATGAGGGCGTCGAGCAGGGCGTGGCCCAGGACCACGTCGTCCTCGTCCTTTTGGAAGTAGCTGGGGAAGGTCGCGCTGCTGATCATGTAGGGGCCCGAAGGGATGACCGTGACGCCGGGCATGTCCTTTACGCCCTCCTGCACCAACCGCAGACGGACCGCAAAGGGAATGGGGCCCGCGTCCTCGCTGAGCACGAAGACGACGGTCTTTTCGCTGTTTTCGGCGGCCTTTTCGATCAGATGCCTGTGCCCGAGGGTGAAGGGATTGCAGTTCATGACCAGGGCGGTCTTCTCGCCGGCGGGGAGCTTCGCGGCCGTATCCCTGATCCAGCTCTCCAGGCCCTTCCTCTTGTTCTCCAAAAAGCTCAGCTTGCCTTCGATGCGCTCGATCTCGTAAAAGCCGCAGTCCTTGAAAAAGCCCGCCGTCTGGGCCTTGGTGTAGACGAAGAGGTGCATGTTGCCTCTTTGGGCCTGCATCTGCAGCAGGTGCGAGAGCAGCAGGTTCATGATGCCCTGCCCCCTTAAGTCGCTCCTCACCGCGAAGCACCTCAGGGTGTTCTTGAAGGCCCCCGCGCAGCCCGCCAGCTCGTAGTCTTCGTCCTCCGCGGCGCAGAGGTAATCGAGATTGGGATCGAGCCTGATGCCCTCCCCTTTGAGCAGCTCCTTGATCTTTTCTATCTGTCTTCTGTCGCTTAAGGACACCCTGTTTACGTTGTAATTCTCGCTCATCTTCGGGCGGTAAAGACCGCGTCCTCCTCATAACTCGCGTCGAGCAGTGTTTCTTCCGTTTCTTTTATGAACATGGCGCAGGAGAGCAGATCGGCGCAGCCTCCCGGACTGATGTTGCGCCTGATGAAGTCTTCATCCATGCGCAGGAGCGCTTTATCGAGTTCTTCCGGGGAGGAGCCCTCCGCCAGCGTCTCCTTCGCCTGCTCCTTCATATAGGCAAGGCCCTCCGGACCCGTCCTGTAGAGCACCGTGGTATCGTCCGTCTCCTTCATGAGGGAGAGCAGCGCCCTCTTCCAGCTCCCGCTCTCGCCGTATTCAGGCAGCGCGGTAGCAAACACCGCCGGAAAGCCCCCGAGGGCCTCGTCCCTGGCGCCCTTCGCTCCGTACCTGCCGCGCACCCTGTCGCCGTGAGTGGAAGCGGTCCTATCAGCGTGCTCCTTCGCGTATACGCTCTGGGCCCCGGCAAGGACCGCCGCTTTAAGGCTCAGATCCTTTCTGAAGGCGCGGGCTCCGCTGTTTCGCGGCCCTTCGCCCTCTTTCGGAGTCTCGGCTTCCGGCCCTTCGCCCTCTTCCGGCGCCCCGCCTTCCCGCGGGCCTTCCTTCGCCGCCCCGGCCAGTGCGGCCAGATATTCCGAGTATCCAAGGCCCAGGGCCGCCGAGAGCAGGCCCAGGCTGTATATCGCTCCCTTGTGGGTATTGACCCCGCCGGTCGCCTTCAGCATGGCCTTTTCCGCCTCTATCCCCAGCGCGCTGATCTTTGCCGCCGCCTCAGCGTACGCCTCTTCGCCCTCCCCGGCCTCGAGCGCGTCATAAAGGCAGCAGCCCTCCGCGCACATGAGGGCAAAATATCCTTCTATCGCCCCTATCGCCTTTTTAAAGAGGGCCAGGTCCATATCGCTGTGGGCCCCGCTGTTGCTGCCGTCGACGAGCCCCGGCTTGGGCGTGAGGGAGACCTCCTTAAGGAGGGAAGCTCCCGCAGCCTCGAGGACGAAGCCCCGCAGCATCCTGCGGCCGCAGGCCGTCACGAGCTCCCTGAGCTCGTGGGTCCTCCTCGCCGCGCATTCCCTGGCGGGCTTTCCGCAGACGAGGCACCTTCTGGGCCCGCCCTCAGGGAGCTCCTCCCTTGAGAGCTTCACGGGATAGCCGCCCGGCCCCGCCGTGAGCACGTCAAGATCGAAGAGCCTTCCCAA
>JAEEIC010000119.1 GCA_016281165.1 Bacillota bacterium
ATATATCCGCAAAATCGTTTTTACGCCGGATTTTGCGGATATTCCGAATGTTTTAAGCGTTATCAGCATGTAAGGTTCAGTTTCGCGCCTTCGAGCGCACGCCCTCAGTGCACGTGGTGGAGCTCGAGCAGCACCTGGGGCACTCCGACCGAAGGACTGGTCCTGACGACGGTGATCATGCCGTCGATGGGAGAGGTGATGTCCTTGATCTTGTTGCCGAAGTAGTCGCGTATCTCGCCGCCGGCTTCGGTGAGCATGGCGGGAACGCCCCTGGCGATGAGCTTGCCGAACATGGAGCCCAAGGGAGCCGCGTTCCTCTGGGCGATGGGGGTATGCACCAGGCAGGCGATGCTATAGGCCTGCGCCATCTCCTCGATCTTGTCGTCCATGGCCTTGTCTCCGGTCACCGTGACGGAGATGAAGGGCTAATATCTGGCGATCTTCGTCATCACCGTCCTGCCGACGCTGTAGGCGGGCCCCTCGAACTGCTTCGCGACCCTGACCAGCTCGTCCCTTATATGTATGCCCTGGGGGCAGTGGGTCTCGCAGCGGCCGCATTTGACGCAGAGCGAGGCCGCCGAGGAGTTCTTCCGCAGGCCGGTGCACATGAAATAATCCTTGAAGGCCCAGAACTTCCCCTCGACCGGCACCATGTTGAAGGCCGCGAAGGATCCCGGTATATCGACTCCGGCGGGACAGGGCATGCAGTAGCGGCAGCCCGTGCAGGGGACCATCATGTTGCGGTTGATCTCCGCGGCGATGGCCTTCGAGAGAGCTAGCTCTTCCGCGGATACCAGGCCCGCTCCCGCGTTCTCGGCTGTCCTGACGTTCTCCTCGAGCATCTCGAGGGAGTTCATGCCCGAGAGCACGCAGGTGACCTGGGGCTGATTCCACAGCCAGCGGAAGCTCAGGGCGGCGGGAGTCATGCCGGGATCGAAAGCCCTGAGCATCTCCCTGCCCTTCGGGGGCAGATCAACGAGCTTCCCCCCTCTCAGGGGCTCCATTATGATCACGGGCACGCCCTTTGAGCCCGCGTACTCGAGACCGGTCCTGCCGGCCTGCGAGTTCTCGTCGTAATAATTGTACTGTATCTGGCAGAAATCCCAGTCGCGGGCGTCGAGCAGCTTCATGAACATGTCGGAATTGCCGTGGTAGGAAAAGCCCACCTGGCCGATGGCGCCCGAAGCCTTCTTCTCTTCCAGCCACTGCTCTATGCCTAAGGCCTTGAGCCTCTCCCAGGTGGCGAGGTCGGTCAGCATGTGCATGAGGTAGAAGTCGACGTGGTCGGTGCGCAGGCGCGAGAGCTCCTCGCTGAAATATTTGTCCATGTCGGAGGGCTTCTTCAGCAGGTAATGAGGCAGCTTGGTCGCGATCCTTACCCGGTCTCTGGCCCCGTTCTTCTCGAGTATCCTTCCCAGAGCGTCCTCGCTGCCGGGATAGATGTAGGCAGTGTCGAAATAGTTGACGCCCAGCTCTATGGCCCTCATGATCTCCTTTTCGGTCTTGTCCACGTCCACTCCGGTCATCCTGCGGGTGAACCTCATGCAGCCGTAGCCGAGGATGGAGACGTCTTTTCCGCTCTTGTCCTGCCTGTAGTTCATATATCCTCCCGACCCCCGTCCAGGGCCTCCCTTATCTTGAGCGTTAACTGCTGTACGTCTATGCTGCCGGGATAGGTGGCGTCTACTCTGATGGAAGGGCCGCTCCACGAGAGCTCGTCCATGCCCCTTTCGAGGAAGCGCCACGAAAAGCCCTCGTAGGACATGCTGAAGCTGATCTCCTCGCCGGGGTGCGGAGGATAATGATCCTGCATGGCGTGGCCGAGATGGCGCCTTTGGGCGCTGTCCCTTGCCACGTATCTTTCGTACAGGACCTTCGGATCTCCCGAAAGGAAGACCGTGACCGGCGTGAGGGAGTACTTCTTCATCAGAGCCTCGAGCTCAAGGGCCTGTTCCTTCGCGAAATTGTTGTCTATGATCATGGAGCAGCCGGCCTTGATCAGGCTCTCCATGACTCTGAAGAGGACCTCGGTCGCGGCGGCGTCGAGCCGCCTTTTCTCGTCATAACAGGTGAAGCCGATGGTGTCGAAAAGGCCCTCTTTTATGCGGTCCTTTTCCAGTATGGGCCAGGGGAAGCTCTTCTGCAGCTTCTTGGCGAGGGTGGATTTTCCGGTGGCGGGAAGTCCGGCCAGGATGATGATATCCATGGTCCCGCTCCTCAAACTCCGAGCAGGGAGGTGAAGGCGCGGGAGGCCTCGGTGATCTTTTCCCACTCTCCGGCCTTTATCCACTCTTTTTTGAACAGGCAGCCCGCGACGCCCAGAGCGCTGCAGCCGGCCGCCAGGTAATCCTTCGCGTCCTTTCCGGTGACTCCGCCGACCGCCATGAGCCTGACCTGGCTCAGGGGAGCGGAGACGTTCTTGAAGTAAGAGACGCCCATGTTGCAGGCGGGGAAGACCTTGACGAAATCGGCGCCCAGATCCCAGGCCTGCTTGATCTCCGTGGGGGTCAGGGCCCCGGGGATGGAGACCAGGCCCTGTTTTACAGTCTCCTTTATGACCGCGGCGTCGGTATTGGGAGCGACGATGAAGAGGGCTCCCGCCTCCTTCGCCTGCCTCACCATCTCCGCCGTGGTGACGGTGCCGGCGCCGAAGGCCATGCAATGGCCGAGCTCCTTTATCAGCAGCTTTATGGTCGAGACCGTCAGCTCTCTTTCCTCCTCCGACCTCTGGTCGAAGGTGACCTCCAGAAGGTCGACGCCGCCCTCGTGCAGGGCCCGCGCCAGCTTGAGGCAGTCTTCTCCGTAGACTCCCCTCACGATGGCCATGACCTTCTTCTCTTCTATCATGCGTATGATGTCGTCTTTCATGATGTCTCCTTTATGGGAAAACGCCCGTCAGAGCTCCCGCCTCACCACAAGGGATAAAGAGGCCGTCCGCCGTCCCTCACCCTGATGATGGACTCGGCGCAGATCAGGCCTCCGTTGTAATTGGTCTCGTAGCTCAGGGCCGCCGCGTGGGGCGAGAGCACCGTGTTCTCAAGGCCCAGAAGTATATTGTCCGCGGTCAGGGGCTCGGTCTCGAAGACGTCTATGGCCGCTCCGGCGAGCTTTCCGCTCTTAAGGGCCGCGTAAAGCGCCTTTTCGTCGACCAGACTTCCCCTGGCGGTATTGACCAGGTAAGCTCCGTCCTTCATGAGGGCGATGGTATCACTGTTCATCAGGTGGAAGGTCTCGGGCGTGGAGGGAAGATGCAGCGAGATCACGTCGGCGCGGGAGAGAGCCTCTTCAAAGCCGCATGGGGCCACTCCCCTTTCCTTTGCCGCCTCTTCGTCCATATAGGGATCATAGGCCAAAAGCGTGACGCCAAAGCCCTTCAGAAGCTCCGCCAGCCTTCTTCCTATGCGGCCGAAGCCGATGATGGCGACCGTCCTGCCGCTGAGCTCGAACATGGGATAGCGCGACCAGAGGCCCTTCCTCGCCGCCGCGTCGAAGCGGGGACCGTTCTTCAGCAGGGCGAGCAGCTGGCCCAGAGCGAACTCCGCCACCGCGTTGTGGTTGGCGATGAGGCCCACCTGAACGCCCATGGACCTGAGCTTCTTAAGATCGAGATTGTCGGTGCCGACCCCGAAGCGCATGAGCGCCCTGAGCTCCCCGCATTTCGAGAGCAGCGGCGCCTCGTATCTTTCGGTGCCGGCGATGACCGCGAAGGCGTCCTTTATCATATCCAGAAGCTCCGCTTCGGAGAGCTTCGCCCCGCTCTCGTTGCAGACCAGCGTAAAGCCCGCGTCCGTGAGCATCTTTCTCGCTTCATCGCAAATGAGGCTCTTCTGATGCCTGAAGGGCATCGCCACTATCTGCGCCATTTCTCTTCCTCCTTTTGGTATCAGACTGTTTGCGGGTCCTAACGCCCCGGATCCGCGGGCTCCGCGGAAAGAGCCGGATGATCCCTGAGCTCTTCGATGACGGCAAGATCGGCGGGGAGCCAGCGGACGCTGAGAAGCTCGTCCCTTCCCAGCCACCTGGCTGCCTCGTGCTCCTTCAGGGTGAGCTCCCCTTTCGTGACCGCGGTCAGAAAGCAGAGCATGCTGAGATGGAACTCGGGATAATCGTACTCGGCGCGGGCCAAAAGCGCCGAAGGCTCCGTCTCCACTCCCAGCTCCTCGAGCATCTCGCGGCGCAGGGCCTCTTCAGGCGTCTCGCCCGGCTCGATCTTCCCGCCGGGGAACTCCCAGTAGTCCTTCCAGGGCCCGTAGCCCCGCTGGGTCGCGAAGACCCGCCCGTCTTCGATCACTATCGCCGCCGCGACATTGACGATCTTCATCGTTTTCCGCTCCATGCCTTCTGTCATTCAGCGCCCGGCCTCCGCCGCGCCTATCACGGTATATATCATGCCTCGCTTTCCCTTGTCCGACCTCATCAGCACGATGCGGTCCACGGTCATGCTCCGGGGGCTGAGCTCAAGCTCCGGCAGGACGTTCTCCCTTGCCGTGACCGGCCTTCGCAGGAAAGTCACGTGGGCCCTGAACTTTTTCGCGTCGAAGGGGACGCCGGCCGCCGCCAGCGAGCGCCTCAGCCTGCGCGCGAGAGCCTCGAGCGGAGCGCTCTTCGAAAAGCCCGCCCACCAGACCCCGTCAAAGCGGCCCGTCCTGTCCATCGTGATCTCAAAAGGCTCGAAAGACACGCCCTCCATGGCCTCGAGCACCGCCCCGGGATCCGGGTGCTCGCCGATGAAGGCCAGCGTCAGGTGCAGGTTCTCCCGCGGGGAGAAGCTTCCGTCCACTCCCTGCCGCCTGCAGTCCCGCTGTATGTCCTGCACGAGATCCCTCAGGGGACCGCTGAGTTCTATCGCGATAAAAAGTCTCATATCCGAAGTATTATATCATACTGATGTAAGGAATTGTGTATATATAAAAAAGCCGCGCCTTACACAGCGCGGCATGTCCGCATCTCTTCGTTTTATATTTTCTTTCCGGCGCCAGCGAAGAGCCCCGCCAGCATCACCGCCAGCGAGACGGCGACGCCGATGAAGACAGGGTCGCAGGGCAGCGCGAGCGTTCCCGCTGTATCCAGCGCTCCCAGCAGGAAGGTGATCGACGACGATATCAGTATCGAGGCGATAACATATCTCTCGCCGATCTTCTTTTCGCACCACAGGCCCATGCAGAGAGGGACGAAAACGGTGCAGCCCCTCAGCCCCATGCTCATGAAGGCGAATTTGAGGATGACGTCGCCTATGGGAAGGCAGGAGACCGTGACCGCGGCGAGCAGGACCGCGAGGATGAGGACGCGGCTGTGATCGCGCCCGCACCCGATGAGCTCCCTGTCGATCACGGTGGATATGCCCAGCGCGAGGCCGGCCCCGGTCCCGACGGATGAGATGAAGAGAGTCCCCAGGCAGATGCCTGAGAGCAGGTCCGGCATTCCCGAGTACCTGAGGATGAATTCGGTGAGCGCCGTTTTGGTGCTGAAGCCGGCGGGATCGGGCACGGTGACCCTCATATACAGGCCGACGATGATGCCCATGACGCCCAGCGCCGCCGCCAGCGCGGCGCTGACGTACCCGCTTATCCGGGCGTCGCGCCTCGAGCCCGTCAGCAGAAGAGCCTGAACGTAGGTCTGAGTCGTTATTATGCCCAGGATCAGCGACGCTCCGGCGCCGAGGTCGATCCCGGCTCCCCGGCAGAACAGGCTCGCGTAGTTCCTCCCGGTCTCCGCCCGCAGAGCGGCGAAGGCGCCGAAGATCCCGGATACTCCTCCCAGGCCGCGGCAGGCGATGATGCCGCAGGCGAGCATGGATGAATAAAGGAGCACGGTCTTAAGTATGCCCACGGAGCCCGCGCCTCTCGCTCCGCCTATCACGACGTATACCGCCATGACCGCCGCGCCCGCCAGCAGCGGCAGGACGGATCCCGCCCCGGGGAAGAGCACCAGGACCACGGCCGAGCAGGAGAGGAGCTGGGAGAGGATGTTGATGAACATCCCCAAAGAGTTGAGCACGCTCGCGACAGTACCGGCCCTGCTGCCGTAGCGCAGGCTGATCACGCCGACGAGAGTGGGAGAGCCGGATCGCCTTACGGGCTCATAGAAGACGCCCGTGAGGATGACGCAGCCGAAACACGCGCCCAGAGTGAACCACCAGGCGCTCATGCCGTAAGTAAAAGCAAGCTGGGCGGTCCCTATAGTCGAAGAACCTCCCACGACGCTGCCCATGAGCAGGCCGATCGCGACAGGAGCGGAGAGGCTCCCTTCTTTCTTTTTATTTCCTATCCCTGTGTATACAGCGAGCCCCACTATCCCCGCCAGGGAGAGCAGAGCTCCCGCTATCACCGCGTTGAACATGCGCCGCCTCAGATCTCCCTGTAAAGACCGGTCCCGGCGCCGGCCGCCAAAGCTTTCTTCAACATGGTCAGATCCATTTTATCGATCATTGACATACTTCTCTTTTTTTCCGGCCGCCGGATCCGCCGCCCGGGCGGCGTTCAGCCGCGGAAGAACTCCAGCACCCTGCTGTTGAAATCCTTCGCCTCGCTGTAGGCCTCGTGCCCCAGGCCTTCGTAGATATGGCAGGCGCAGCCCAGCTTCGCCGCGATCTCGGGCGAGGCCCCGCTGCCGACTATACGGTCCTCCGCTCCCCCGATGACCAGCGCCGGACAGCGGATATCCTCGAGCCTGTCATAGGTGTCGCAGGTGAGGCAGGCCGCGGCAAGGCGCAGGAAGCGCTCCTTGGGGATGAACTTCATCGCCTTCACCGCCCGCGGGACGAAGGCCCCGTATTTCCTGAGGAAGGCCTCGGAATAGCCGCTGCGCATATAGTCCTTGGCGACCGCGGCAAGGCCTGAGCTCCCGGCGAGATCAAGCCAGCGCGATATGACCTCTCTGACGGTATCGTTGGGACGGCTCAAGGTCACGGCCAGGGCCAGGCGCGAGACCAGACCGGGATGCGCGAGGGCGAGCTCCTGGGCGATCATGCCGCCCATGGAAGCGCCGAGGACGCAGGCTCTTTCGAGCCCCAGGCTCTTCATCGCCGCCGCCGTGTCCTCCGCCATGTCCCTGACGGTGACGCCGGCGGGGATATCCTCCCCGCGGCCGATGATGTACACCCTGAATTCCTTGGCGAAGGCGCGGTAATACCAGGCGAGGGGGCGGGCCGTTCCCTCCATGCCCGTGAGCCTCAGCCCCGGGATGATCACCATCGCCTTATCTCCGCCGCCAAACGATATGCAGGGGACGCCGCCCCCCTCCGTTTTGACCTTGAATTCTTCAGCCCCGTAAAACATCGTCCCTCCGTCCGCGCCGGGCTACCTCTTCTTGTACATCACGAGCTCGGGGTCCTTTCCGCCCTCGCCGTAGGTGCATACAAGTATGAAGTCCATGCCCGCCAGGACTCCGAAGCAGCGGTCCCCGCCGAACTCGGACTCCAGCTGGGCGCCAAGATAAGTAGTCCCGTCGTCCAGAAACTTCGCCTTGTTCCCGCCCGGGAGCCTGTATTCGAGATTGACGTAGCTGCCCACGAGGGCGTTGAGCTTCTCCACCTTCGGCAGGCCCTCGACATGAAGATCGTTTATCTCCTCCGCGAGCTGCTTCCTGAAGGCCTCGAACTGCCCGCCGTCGCTCAGCTCCTCATACCGTTTCCAGTAATCGAGCCCGGGCAGAGTCTGCTTAAGATACGCGCGGGCCTGCTCTTCGCTGAAGCCCTGGCTCACCAGATTTGGCACGCAGACCTCGATGAGCTCGTCCATGTCGCTGTAGGTGTAGTTCCCGTCGGCATAGCACCATTTGCAGTACTCCTCGCTGAGCGAGCCGTCTTTGTTGCGGCCGAGGATCTCATCCTCGAGGGGCATGCCGCAGCACTGGCAGACGAGCCTGCGCGGCGAGCCCAGCAGGGTGTTGATCGATACGTTGTACAGCCCGGAGAGAAGCTTGAGGGTCTCGGTTCCGGGGAGCGTCTCGCCGTTCTCCCAGCGCGAGACCGCCTGTCTGGTCACGAAGACCTTTTCGGCCAGCTCGTCCTGCGACAGGCCGTTCCTGGTCCTGAGTTCGTATAATACTTCTTTTGCGTCCATTGTTTTTACCTCCCGTATCTTCATTCTAATACGGAGACGCGGGGATTTCACGCAACCCGCTGTTGCTCTTGGGGAGCGTCCGCCCGGCTTTCGGGCCTGCCGCCCGTGGCGGAGGGCGCCGCTCTTTCATTCCTCCCCGGTCTTTATATCGTACCTGTTGACCGTGATCCCCGAGATATCGCCATGCACGGAGCCCGCGAAGACCCCGCCGCAGGCCAGAATGGTCCTGACGCTGGCAGTATTCCTGTCGCTGCAGACCAGCCTCGCGGTCCCGATCCCGAGCTCGCCCGCCTTTTTGAGCGCCAGGCGCAGCAATTCTTTTCCGTAGCCCTTGCCCTGCTCGCTCGGGCGCACGGAACCTCCGATATGCGAGGCGAACTCAAGGTCATCGTCATCGTACTCGAGCCTGTGGCGCAGGCAGCAAAAACCGACTATCCTGCCGTCGGAGGGGCGCAGGGCCATATACCAGCTCAGCTTTCCCTCCATCCGGCCGCAGTATTCCAGCCATTCGTATACGTCCGCGAACTCCTCCAGATGATCCATCCCCGGTATCCTCTCCGGGATATTGGTGACCCTTTCGCGGTCCCTCGGGAACTCCGCCCGGTATTCTTCTATCCGCGCCGCGTACGCGGCGGAAGGCTTCACGAGCCTGAGCTCTTCCGTCATTCCGTCCTTCCTTTCTGGCAGCGCGGGCAGAAGACGCTGCCCCGCCCGCCGATCACGGTCCTTACCAGCGTTTCGCCGCAGACCCGGCAGGGCTCCTTCGCCCGGCCGTAGACCCGAAGATACGGGGTGTTGCGGTAATCGCTCCCGCCGCCCGCGAGATATTCGCCGGGCGCGATACTGTTCTTCTCCGTGAAGAACGCGATGGCGCGCGGGATCTCCGCGGCCAGGGCCTCAAAGTCCGCGGGTCCCAGCCCGCGGCAGGGCGTGTCGGGACGGATGCCGCAGGAAAAGAGTATCTCGTCTGAATATATGTTGCCTATGCCGGCCACCACGCTCTGGTCGAGCAGGGCTTCCTTCACCGCCCTCCTGCTGCCGCCGAGCTTTTCCGCCAGGTATCCCGCGGTCAGGGCGGGATCGTCCGGCTCGGGGCCGAGCCTGAAGACGCCCGAGACGCGGTCTTCCTCGCCGCTCTTAAAATACCAGAAACGTCCGAAGCGCCTGAGATCGGCAAAGCGCAGCTCGTCTCCTCCCGAGAGCTTTATTACGACGCAAGTATGCTTTTCGGCAGCCGTACCCGCGGGAACGACGAGCAGCCTTCCCGTCATGCGCAGATGCAGGAGCATCCTGTCTCCGCTCTCAAAATCGAATATAAGGAACTTGCCGCGGCGGCCCATGCCGGCAAAAGCCTGCCCCGCGAGCTCAGCGCGGAAGACCTCCGCCCGCGGATAAGCGACGGCGCTCTCGCTGAGCACGCTCACCGCCTCGGCTCTGCGGCCCCTGATCTGGGGACCTATGACCCTGCGTACGGTCTCGACTTCGGGAAGCTCAGGCATAAAGGCCTCCTTCCGCCGGACCCGCGAAGGGGACCGGGACCGTGAAGCGGCCGTCCCTGTATTCCGCGGTATACACGTCGCAGTTCGCTATGTGCTTTGACCAGTAGCTTCCGCCCGAGGCGGGAGTCAGGTACTCGAGCAGGCCCTTCATGGCGATCGCGTGCGTGCAGACCAGTATGTTCTCTTCCGCGCGGCAGCGCTCCTCAAGGAAGGAGCCGGCTCTGGCGACCACGCTCTCAAGAGGCTCCATGCCCTCGGGAGCGGGATTATGGACGAAATCGCTGAAAAAGGTCAGGACCTCCGGGGCGAGGGCCTTGAGGGACATGCCTTCGTACGGCCCGTAATCCATCTCGATCAGGCGCCCGTCGAGACGGGGCCCGGCATAGGGCGCGATGATCTTCGCGGTCTGGACCGCTCTCGCCAGGGGACTGGAATAGACCGCGTCGAAGCGGACGCCGCGAAGAAGAGCGGCGGCTCCCTCCGCCTGCTCCACGCCCTTTTCGTTCAGGGGATAGTCGCTCCTGCCCTGCAGTATGCGGCGGATATTGAGCTCTGTCTGCCCGTGCCTTACTATATATATCACTCTTGCTTCTCCGCGTTCTTTATCGTTTCTCTCACTATCCGGTCGATCAGCTCCTCGCGTCCGCCGGCGCTTTCAGGCACGGCGGCTATGGTGTACCATTGGCCGGGATAGTCCCAATACTGCTGAAAGTAGGCTTCGAGCGGATAAGGGTCGGCGACGGAACAGGCTTCCGGCATGATGCTTCGGACCCTTTCCAGAGCCTCTTCGTGTATCCTGTCCCTGAATTCAGCCGCGGCCTTAAGATCCCCGCCGCCGTAAAGGGCGATCTCTTCCTCCTTCGGCTCTTCCGGGCTGATGCCGCAGTATCTTTCGAGCAGCTGCGCGAGCGTCGGGCGCTCTGGATCCAGCCAGTATTCCCTGCCGTCCGGGCTCCTGCTGATGAGGAAGTGATCGTAAAGCTCCCGCCTTAAAGCCGCGGGATCGCCGAAGCTGTGCAGCCGCAAGAGCAGCGCGCCGAATTCGGCCTCGGTATATCTGCGGCCGGAGGGGATATGCTCCGACAGCCAGACCAGAGCCTCGATCTTTTTCCTTCTCTTGGAGGGAAGCCTTACGAGCTTTCCCTTCTCCACGAGACCCTTAAGGTCGTACGCGTCCATAAGCGCTCCTCCTTTGGGATCCTGCCCTCATCTCAGTCTCATCCGCGCGGATGCTCCGCCGCTGCCCGCGGCCTTCCGGACACAGATCCTTAGATGATCATTATACCATAAAAAAGGCGGCGCCTGAAAGAGCGCCGCCTTTCGCGATCGGTATACGCGTCAAAACTCTTTGTTCTCGATGACCCTTACCGCCCAAAGGTAGCAGACGAAAGCTCCCAGCGCGCATGCCGCGGTGATCGCGGCAAACACTGCGGCCGGCGGCATGCTGTCCAGTATACGCGTGAGCCTGGCTGCGGGATGCTCCCCGCCCGCAGCGAAGCGCTTTCCCCCCAGCATGACCACCGCGATGAGGCCGAATATGATGAAGAGCACTATCCTGCTCTTCTCCGGACCGTATTTGAGCAGCAGCGGGATCATGAACGCGGCGGAGAGGAATATGACGGGGATGACCGACAGGAGCATCGGCAGTTCCCCGATGATGTCGGCGCCGCCGTGTCTGACC
>JAEEIC010000120.1 GCA_016281165.1 Bacillota bacterium
AGGGCGTCATCAGCTACATGGGCGGCAAGGTGGAGTTCATGCACAGAGGCTACTATGGCGGCGTCGATCTGGCCTTCATGGTGCAGGGCATGACCGAGCACGACCTCGACTTCCGCTGCGGCAAGGGCAACAACGGCTGCCTGGCCAAGACTATCACCTACAAGGGCAAGTCCAGCCACGCCGGCGGCGCCCCGCATCTTGGGATCAACGCCCAGTACGCGGCGATGCTCGGCCTGCAGGCCGTCAACGACCTCAGAGAGACCTTCCAGGAGAAGGACACCATCAGGTTCCACCCGATCATGAAGGGCGTGAACTGCGCGGTCAACATCATCCCCGACGAGATGGTCATCGAATCCTACGTCAGAGGCAACAACCTCGAGGCCATGAAGAAAGAGAACGAGAAGATCAACAGGGCCCTCGCGGGCGGCGCTCTGGCCATGGGAGCCGGCGTGGTCCTCTGCGACAGGCAGGGCTACGCCCCCGAGTATCACGATCCCCAGTTCATGAAGCTCACCGAGGAGCTCTGCAAGGATCTGGTCGGCGAGGACAGAGTCAAGTTCAACTATGAGTCGATCAGCACCGGTTCCTCCGACTTCGGCGACCTCACCTGCGTCATGCCCGGCGTGCAGATCCACTGCGGCGGCGCCATCGGCACCGGCCACGGCATCGACTACTTCGTCGAGAGCCCCGAGAGGCTCTGCATCAACGCGGCCAAGATCCAGATCATGGTAGCCGAAGCCCTGCTCTCCGACGACGCGGCCTGCGCCAAGAAGATCGTCGCCGATTACGTGGCGCCCTACAAGTCCATCGCCGAGTACTTCGAGTACATGAAGGCCTTCAACCTCGACAAGGACGCCGTCGTCTACGACGAGAACGGCAACGCCACCATCGATTACAAGAACTAACCCGAAAAGGTCCGGGGGAGGCGGGCCGTCAGCGCCCGCCTTTCCCTTGCAAGAGCATCATTCAGGAGAAAAACGTATGAGAAAAGTAACAGCTGAAGATCTTTATCAGTTCAAGTTCGTCGCCAGGCCCCAGTGGTCCAATGACGGGAGCAGAGCGGTCTTCACCCTCTTCTCCGCCGACGAGAAGTCCAACGGCTACAAGGCCGACGCCTGGCTCTCCGAGAACGGGAAGCTGCGCAGACTCACCTCCACCGGCGACGTCAGAGGCGCCCAGTGGCTCGACGACGACACTCTGGTGTTCCAGGGCCTGAGAGACCCCGAAGACAAGGAAGCCGCCAAGAAGGCTCCCCTCTCCGTCTTCTACGCCCTGAGCATGAAGGGCGGAGAAGCCGAGGAGTGCCTGCGCGTCCCCATGAAGGTCTCCGATCTCAAGGTCCTCGGCGAGGGCAGGTACGCCTTCGTCGCCGCCTGGGACAATAATAAAGAAAGAGACCCGGGCTGGGAGGTCTTCGACGAGATCCCCTTCTGGAAGAACGGCGAGGGCTATACCTCCGACACCAGAAAGAGGCTCTTCATCATGGACAAGGGCAAGATCGTCCCTGTCACCGGCGAGTATGAGCAGGTCACGGGCATGGCCGCCGACGGAGAGAGAGTGCTCTTCGTCACCAGAGACTACAAGTCCGTCATGGGCATGACCTCCGGCGTCTATACCTATGTCAACGGCATGAGGAAGACCCTCATCCCCGACGGGACCTGGAGCGTGCACGGAGTGTTCTTCATGGACGGCAAGGCCATGGCGGTCATGAGCGACATGAAGGAATACGGAGCCAGCCAGGTGCCCTACTTCTACTGCATCGAGGACGGCAAGCCTGTCCAGCTCTCCACCATGGAGGAGACCCCCGTCACCACCGTCGGCGGCGACAGCTCCTTCGGCGGAGGCGCCAAGATGGCGGTCGATCAGGGCTACATCTACTATACCGCTGTCGAGGACAGCTATTCGGTCCTCAGGAGGATCAAGGACGGAAAGCTCGAGACCCTGCTCAACGCCCCCGTCTCCCTGGACGCCATCGCCGTGAAGGACGGCAAGGTCCTGGTCAGCGCGGTCACCCAGCAGAAGCTCTCCGAGCTCTACTGCGTGGAGGACGGCGAGATGAAGCAGCTCAGCTTCTTCAACGAGGAGATGACCGAAAGAGCGGTCCAGCTGCCCCACCCCGTCACCGCCGTCAGCGACGGCTGGAAGATCAACGGTTACGTGATCTACCCCGCCGACTATGAGGAAGGCAAGACCTATCCCGCCATCCTCGACATCCACGGCGGCCCGCACGGAGCCTACGGCGCCCAGTACTTCCACGAGATGCAGGTCTGGGCCTCGGCCGGCTACTTCGTCTTCTTCTGCAACATCAGGGGAGGCGACGGCAGAGGCAACGCCTTCGCCGATCTCAGAGGCCAGTACGGCAAGATCGACTACGACGACATCATGGCCTTCACCGAAGAAGTCCTCAAGCAGTTCCCGCAGATCGACAGAGAGCGCCTCGGCGTCACCGGCGGCAGCTACGGCGGCTACATGACCAACTGGATCATCGGCCACACCGATCTCTTCCACGCGGCGGCGGCCCAAAGATCCATCTCCAACTGGATCAGCAAGTTCCTCTGCACCGACAACGGCTACCTCTACAACGCCGAGCTGCTGCAGGGCAACCCCTGGGACGACCCCGAGAAGCTCTGGTGGCATTCGCCCTTGAAGTACGCGGCCAACGCCAAGACTCCTACCCTCTTCATCCAGTCCGATCAGGATTACCGCTGCTGGATGGCCGAGTGCATACAGATGTTCTCGACCCTGAAGCTGCACGGCGTCGACGCCAGGATCTGCCTCTTCCACGGCGAGAACCACAATCTCTCCAGAGAAGGCAAGCCCAAGAACAGAGTCCGCAGGATCAACGAGATCACCGCCTGGATGGACAAGTATCTTAAATAAGGAGACTGTGATAAATGAGAAAAGTTGATGTAAAAGACATTTACGATTTCAAGTTCGTATCGGCCCCCAGCTTCTCCCCCGCGGGAGACAAGGCCGTCTTCACCGTGGCTCAGGCCTGCGAGAAGAACAACAACTACAATTACGATCTCTTCCTCCTCGAGGACGGGAAGTATCGCAGACTGACCGGCAGCCATGACGTCAGATCCGCCCTCTGGCTCGACAACGACACCCTGCTCTTCTCCTCCATGAGAAAGGCGGAAGACAAGGAGGCCGTGAAGAAGGGCGAAGCCCTGACGGTCTTCTATTCCCTCGATCTCAAGGGCGGCGAGGCTCAGGAATACATGAGACTGCCCCTCAAGGAAGCCCAGCTCCAGAAGCTCGAAGACGGCAGCTTCGCCTGCGTCGCCAAGTACGACTTCAGCGGCGAGGACAGCCCCCTCTGCGAAGTTTTTGAAGAGCTGCCCTTCTGGTTCAACGGCATGGGCTACCGCTCCAAGGTCAGGAACCGTCTCTACCTCGTAAAGGACGGCAAGCCCGAGGCCCTCACCGGCGAGCACGAGAGCGTCTCCTCCTGCAACGTGCACGGAAACGACATCATCATCGTCTCCCACGAGTTCGAGAACTACCAGGGCACCGACGTGGGCATCAGCCTCTTTAAGAACGGCGAGAGAAAGGTCCTCATCCCCGACGGACCCGCCTGGAGCAGCCACTGGGCAGGCTTCTGGGGCGAAATCCCCGTCGCGACCATGACCGACGGCAAGCTCCACGGCCGCAACCAGATCGCCGCCATGTACGCCCTCGACGGCGCCGAGCCCAGGCTCCTCTTCGCCAACGAGGAGGTCATAGGCTCCGGCATCACCGGCGACTCGTCCCTCGGCAGCGGCAAGAAGATAGTCTGCGACGGGAACGATCTCTATTACGTGACCGTAGTCGACACCTTCATCGTGATGAGGAAGTTCTCGGGCGGCGAGCTCGAGACCGTTCTCACCGCGACCGGCTCCGTCGACCACATCGACGTGAAGAACGGCAGGATCCTGGCGACCGGCGTGGCCGAGGACAGGCTCCCCGAGCTCTACGAAGTCAAGAACGGCGCCCTGGTGCGCCTCACCTCCTTCAACGAGGAGCTCTACACCGAAAGACTCATCGCCAGGCCCGAGAGGCTCAGCGTCAAGAGCGACGGCTGGGATATCAACGGCTATGTCCTGAAGCCCACCGATTACGAGGAAGGCAAGACCTATCCCGCCATCATGGACATCCACGGCGGCCCGTTCGCGGCCTTCGGCACCCCCTACTTCCATGAGATGCAGGTCTGGGCGGCCAAGGGCTACTTCGTGTTCTACTGCAACCCCAGAGGCGGACAGGGACGCGGAGGCGAGTTCGGCGACCTCAGAGGAAAGTACGGCACCATCGACTACGACGATCTGATGGCCTTCTGCGACAAGGTCCTCGAAGCCTATCCCATGATCGATAAGAACAGGCTCGGCGTCACCGGCGGCAGCTACGGCGGCTTCATGACCAACTGGATCATCGGCCACACCGACAGGTTCCACGCCGCGGCGGCCCAGAGGAGCATCTCCAACTGGGTCAGCTTCTATCTCACCTGCGACATCGGTCCCTGGTTCGGCAACGACCAGTGCGCCGGCGATCCCTGGAACGACACCGAGAAGCTCTGGTGGCACTCCCCCCTCAAGTACGCCAAGAACGTCAAGACCCCGACCCTCTTCATCCACTCCGATCAGGACTATCGCTGCTGGATGGCCGAGGGCATCCAGATGTTCAGCGCCATAAAGCTCAACGGCGTCGATACCCGCATGTGGCTCGCCCACGGCGAGAACCATGAGCTCTCCAGATCCGGCAAGCCCAAGAACAGGGTCCGCCGCATCGAAGAGATCACGGCCTGGATGGACAAATATCTCAAGTAAGACCGGGATACGCGAAAGATCTATGACCTGATAATGCTGCCCGGACCCCGTATCCGGGCAGCAGGCATTTTAAGACGAGGAGGTCAATATGCGCAGGGTACAGATAGAAGATATTTACGATTACAGATATGTTTCGGCTCCCGCTCTTTCTCCGGACGGGAAGAAGATCGCCTTCGTGATCAGCCATCCCGACAAAGAGACAAACTCCCATTTCAGCGATCTTTTCATCTATGAAGACGGAAAGCAGCGGCAGCTGACCCAGAGCCACGACGTGAAGACCGTACTGTGGCTGGACGACGAGACCCTGATGTTCCCGTCGATGAGGAGCGAAAAGGACAAAAACGCCGTAAAGGCCGGCGAGCCCCTCACCGTTTTCTACAGCCTGAGCCTCAGGGGAGGAGACCCCCGCGAATGCCTCAGGCTCCCCTTAAAGGTCGGGAGCATCAAAAAGCTGGCCGACGGCAGCTTCGTATGCCTGGCCAAGTCAGACTTCAGCGGCGAGGGCGATCCCGGCTGGGAGGTCTTCGAGGAGCTCCCCTTCTGGCACGACGGAGGAACCTATTCCTCCAAGGTCCGAGACAGGCTCTACATCGTGAA
>JAEEIC010000015.1 GCA_016281165.1 Bacillota bacterium
AGGCGTCGGAGTTGTCGGGATTGAGGAACTTGCGCCTCACGGGCGTGTTGACGAAGAGATATCTTACGACTATGGTGGTGCCGTCCTGGCAGGCCGCGCTCTCAGTCTCTTCGAACTCGCCGCCGCTGATCAGGACCCTCGTGCCGCTGCGGTCCTCTCTTCTCTTGGTTATCAGTTCCACCCGCGAGACAGCGGCGATGCTGGCCAGAGCCTCGCCGCGGAAGCCCAGGCTCTTTATGTGGTCCAGATCTGAGGCTTCGGCGATCTTGGAGGTCGCGTAGCGGCTGAAGCAGAGCTTCGCGTCCCCGCTCTCCATGCCCCTGCCGTCGTCGGTCACTCTGATGTATTCCTTGCCGCCTTTTTTGATCTCGACGGTGATGGACGAAGCGCCGGCGTCGACGGAGTTCTCGACCAGCTCCTTCACGATGGAAAGAGGCCTTTCGACCACCTCGCCGGCCGCTATCTTGTCGGATATCTCTTTGCCGAGAGCCTTGATGATCCCGCTCATGTCCTCTTCCTCGCAGTCTGCTGCAGCTCTTCCAGGATGGCTATCGCCTGTGAAGGCGTCACGTTCATAAGATCGAGGTTCCTGATCTTCTCGGCCAGGACGGAATCCCCGGCGGAAAAAATGCTCAGCTGCACCTCTTCGGTCTTCTTAGCGGGCTTTTCCCTGACGCTCACGATCCGGGCCGGGCCCGCTCCCGCTTCTTTCGCCTCCAGCATCGCCAGCCTCTCCTCGGCGTCGTCGAGCACGGCCCTGGGCACTCCGGCCAGCCTCGCCACATGTATGCCGTAGCTCCTGCTGGCGCTGCCCTCGATGATCCGGTGCAGGAAGATGATGCTGCCTTCCTGCTCGGAGACGTCGACGTTGAGGTTCCTGACGCCCTTTATGCTCTCGGAGAGCGGCGTCAGCTCGTGGTAATGGGTCGCGAAGAGCGTCCTCACGCGGCGCTTTTCGGCGGTCAGATACTCAACCACCGCCCAGGCGATGGAAAGGCCGTCCCAGGTGCTGGTGCCCCTGCCTATCTCGTCGAGTATGACGAGGCTCTTCGGCGTCGCGGTGTTCAGTATATAAGCCAGCTCAGACATCTCCACGAAGAAGGTGGACTGGCCCATGGCGATATTGTCGCTGGCGCCTATCCTGGTGAAGATCTTGTCGCAGATGCCGATGCGGGCGCTGTCGGCGGGGACGAAGCAGCCCGCCTGCGCCATGAGCACGATGAGGGCCAGCTGCCTCATGTAGGTCGATTTGCCGGCCATGTTGGGGCCGGTGATGAGCAGCATGCTGGCGGAATCGCGGTCGATATAAAGGTCGTTGGGCACGAAGACCCCGTCCTTTATGGTGTTCTCGATCACGGGATGGCGGCCCTTGGTGATCACGATCTCGTCGCCGTCGTCGACTAAGGGCTTTACGTAGCCGAGCTTTACGGAGCTCTCGGCGAAGCTGGCGAGGACGTCGGCCTCCGCCAGGGCCGCGGAGGTCTTCTGGATGACGGGAGCCAGCTCCAGGGCCTTCAGCCTTAAGGCCGTGAAGAGCCTGTACTCGAGATCGTTCATCTTCGCCTGCGCGCTCAGGACTATGCTCTCCATCTCCTTCATCTCGGAGGTGATGTAGCGCTCGCCGTTCACCAGGGTCTGCTTTCTGATATAGTCGTCCGGGACCTGGCCTATATTCGACCTGCTGACCTCGATATAGTAGCCGAAGACCTTGTTGTAGCCCACCCGCAGGTTCCTGATGCCGGTGCGCTCTCTCTCGCTGCCTTCGAGCGAGGCTATCCACTGCTGGGCGCCGGCCGAGGACTCGTTGAGAGCGTCGAGCTCCTCGCTGTAGCCGGGCTTGATGAGGCCCCCTTCTCTCACGCTGAAGGGCGGCTCGTCGGTGATGGCGTCGGCGATCTCTTCGCAGAGCTCCGTGAGAGGCGAGATCCTCTCGTTTATCTCCCTGAGCAGCCCGCTGCCGGCGTCCGAGAGCGCGGCCTTGATGTCGGGTATCCTCTCAAGGCTCACCCGCAGGGCCAGAAGGTCCTTGGCGTTGGCGGAGCCCAGGGAGATGCGGCTGCAGAGCCTCTCGAGGTCATATATCGCCTTCAGGGCCTCCCTCAGATCGTTCCTCACGAGCACGTCGTCCGCGAGGGCCTCCACCGCGTCCAGGCGCTTTCGTATCATCTCAAGGTCGTTCAGGGGCTCGCGCAGCCACTGCTTCATGCGCCGCGATCCCATGGCGCTGCCGCAGCGGTCGAGGACGCCCAGAAGCGACCCCTGCAGCTTGTGCTCGAAGAGAGTCTCGGTGAGCTCGAGGTTCCTGATGGTCGCCTTGTCCAGGCTCATGGAGGAGCCGGAGCTCACGACGGTGAGCTCGTTCAGATGGGTGAGCTCCTGCATCTGGGTGTCTCTGAGATAACCCAGCACCGCGCCCACGGCCCTGTACATCAGGGGCACATCCTCCTCGGCAAGGCCCTTGGATTTCAGGGATACTTTACCGTAATGGGCCCTCAGGCTCTCTTCGCAGCGCGAAGCCTCGAAAAGGCCGCCGGCGGGAACCGAGATATAGAGTTTGTCGAAGAACTGGGCCTGCTCCCACAGCCAGGGAGCCTCCTCTTCGCCCAGGTTGGTGATGATCTCGTGGGGCTCGATGCGGGCCAGCTGGGCGAGCAGCTGCTCTCTGGTCCTGTCTTCGCTCTGCTGGCAGGCGAAGAACTCGCCGGTACTGATATCCACCCAGCAGAGGCCGAAATCGAAGCCGTCCACGAATACCCCGGCCAGGAAGTTGTTGTCCTTCTCGCTCAGCATGTTGGGATCGGAGACGGTGCCGGGAGTCACGACCTTTATGACCTGGCGCTTTACCAGACCCTTGGCCAGAGCCGGATCCTCCATCTGCTCGGCGATGGCGACCTTGTGGCCGTGATCGAGGAGCCTGGCGATATAGGTCTCGACGGCGTGGTAAGGGACCCCGCACATGGGGCATTTCTCGTCGTCCCCGCAGGATTTCTTCGTCAGCACCACGTCCATGTCGCGGGCCCCGATGACGGCGTCCTCGAAGTACATCTCGTAGAAATCGCCGACACGGTCAAAAAGGAGACAGTCGCTGTACTGCTCCTTAAGGTCCTTATACTGCTGAAGCATGGGGGTGAGTGCCATCGTTTCTCCTGTGGTCGTTCTATATATCCAGTCCCTCGTGGGCGCTCCTGACGACAGCGTCCGCGTCGATCGAAGATGAGATCCCGGACTCTTCCGTCGCGGCGCATTTTCTGAGCATCAGCAGGAACTCTATATTGCCCTTGGCGCCCTTGACGGGCGAGTAACTTAGATCTGTTACGGTAAACCCGCTCTCATTCGCATAGGCCATGGCCTTTTCGATCACGTCCTTATGCACGGCGGGATCCTTCACTATCCCCTTGCTCCCCACCTGCTCCCTGCCCGCTTCAAACTGCGGCTTCACGAGCGCGGTCATGAGGCCGCCCTCCTTCAGCATGGCCGCGGCGGGGGGGAAGATATAGCGAAGAGAGATGAAGGAGACGTCCGTCACGGCGTAATCCAGGGGCTCTCCGATCTGGTCCGGAGTCATGTACCTGAAGTTCTGCTTCTCGATATTGACGACCCGGGGATCGATCCTCAGCTTGTAATCGAGCTGGCCGTAGCCCACGTCGACCGCGTAGACCTTCTTCGCCCCGTTCTGCAGCAGGCAGTCGGTGAAGCCCCCGGTGGAGGCGCCGATGTCTATGCAGGTCCAGCCGGCGGGGTCGATACGAAAGACCTCGAGGGCGCGGGAGAGCTTTAGCCCTCCCCTGCCTACGAAAGGACAACTGTCCCCCTTCACGCTTATGACGGCGCCTTCCTTGATGCCGGTGCCCGGCTTGTCGGAGATCTGTCCGTCGACGAAGACCAGTCCCGCCATTATGGCGGCCCTGGCTTTCTCCCTCGTGGGGAAATAACC
>JAEEIC010000121.1 GCA_016281165.1 Bacillota bacterium
CAGCATATCGATATCCTCTTCGCTCACGACGTAGGGCGGTTTGAAGAATATACTGTTCCCGCTCCTTCCTGCCAGCAGGCCCTTGGCACCGATAGCCAGGAACACCCTGTCCCAGGCCGCGGGATCGGTGAATTCGATGGCAGCGGAAAGTCCTCTGCCCCTCACCTCGCGCACCTTTGGCGAGCCCTCGAGCTCCCAGAGGCGCCCCAGCAGGCAGGCGCCGGCCTCCTTCACGTGATCCAAAAGCCCTTCGTCGAGCTGCCTGAACACCTCGCAGGCCGCGGCGCAGGCCAGGACGTCGTTGCCCGAGCCGCCGGTGAAGATGGCCCTGTCCCTGAACTCGGGGGCCTTCTTCATCAGTACCGCCGAGATGTGCAGGCCGTTGCCCAAGGCCTTGCCCAAAAGCAGCATGTCGGGCTCTATGCCCAGCTGCTGGTAAAGGAAGTAGGAGCCGGTCCTTCCCATGCCGCACTGTATCTCGTCGAAGACCAGGAGCATGCCCTGCTCATGGCACCAGTCGGCCAGACCTTTAAGGAAGTATCCCGAGGCGAAGCGGTTGTCGAAGCCCTGGCAGGGCTCCACGAAGACTGCCGCGGCGTCGTGGGCGGACCCGTTGTCGTATATGGCCTTTATCTCCCGCAGGCACTTTTCGGAGGTCTCGGCGCTCGTATCCTTCGGATATGGCACGTGGATGATGCCGGGGGCCAGCTGGCCGTAGCCCACCTTCCTCTTCTTTACGCCCGACATGCAGGAGCTTAGCCAGGTCCTGCCGTGTATGCTGTTCCAAAATGTTATGAGCTCGCTCCTGCCGGTGAGCTTTTTCGCGATCCTCACCGCCGATTCCACCGACTCGGAGCCCGAGCTTGTCAGAAAGCAGGCTTCGAATATCCCTCCGGTCTTAGCGGCGAGCAGGTCGTAGAGCCTCGCCTCGTACGCGGAGCGGTGGTCCGAGGTATCGCCCTCGAGCGCCCTGACGAGCGCCTCGTTGAAGTCCCTGTTGTTCTGGCCGAGGACTATGCGCATCTCGTTGAAATCTACGTATTCACGCCCGTCCGCGGCGAAATGGTGAGCCTTCTCACCTCTGACGAAATGCTTCGGAGCGCCCTGATAGCCCTCGAGCAGATCGAAACTGAAATCCGGTCCTGCCATCATCTCACCTCAAATCTTATGAACTCGTCCAGGAAGGCGCAGAGATTGTCCACCATGGCCCCCAGTATCGCCTCGCCCTTCTCCTTCGTGGCCAGCGTGCTGTTGCCGTTGGTGCCGTTGGGGGTGCTCATGGAGGTCATCATGTCCACGCGCCTGATGCCGCCGATTACCGTGCCGGGGAAGGCTTCGGAATATTCCTCGCAGGTGAGGTCCATACGCACCAGATCGGGCCTGATGACCAGCATGGTCGAGGTCTCGCTCTCGTCCCCGTGGCCTCCCCTCTTCTGCTGACAGACCTCCTTCTCGACGTCCGCGGCGAGAGTGGAGATGTTGGAGACCGCGACGTAGAGCCCGTATCTGTTCATGAGCTCGCGCGACATAGTCACCAGGGGCGGATGGGTGGAGACGCCGCCGTCGATGATGAGGAACTTCCTCACCCCGTAATTCATGTAGCTCTTCAGGATGTCGGCCACATAGTCCGTGAAGTGGTCCGGAGCGACGCTCACCGAGCCCTCCCACTCGATGAAGGCCGGGAAATAGGCGTAGGGCAGGGTCGGAAGAGTCAGGACCTCGCAGCGCTCGGTCACTCTCTCGGCGATCCAGTCGGTCACGAAGTAATCGGTCCCCAGGGGAAGATGGGCCCCGTGCTCCTTGGAGCCTCCCCCTATGGGCAGGACGACGACGGTCTTATCGCTTAAAAGCTCCTTTATCTCGGGATGAGTCATCTCTTTTATAAGCTTTCCCATGCTTGATCCTTTCCGCGCGCCCGCGGGGCAGCGCCGGCGCGTCTTTGTTTCTTCGTAAATGATTTTATGTTTTTATCTTTTGATTGTCAAACAAATAGCGGCCGGGCCCGACTTGCGCTATAATCAAAGGCAGTGAAGGGAGAAAGGCAATGGCATTCAAGACCAACGCTATGAGGGTCCTCGATCAGAAGAAGATCCCCCACAAGACCTACGAGCTGGGCAATACCGAGGCGGTCAGCGCCGTCGAGGCCGCGGCTCTGATGGATGTCGACCCCGCGGCAGTCTACAAGACTCTTGTCACCGTCGGGGCCTCGAAGCAGCACTACGTCTTCGTCATCCCGGCGGGGGCGGAGCTCGATCTCAAGAAGGCCGCGAGAGCCGCGAAGGAAAAGAACATCGAGATGGTGAAGTCGAAGGAGCTGCTGCCCCTCACCGGCTACGTGCACGGGGGCTGCTCCCCTATAGGCATGAAGAAGCTCTTCCCCACCTTCGTCGACGAGTCGGCGAGAGAGCGCGGGAGCATCATCTTCAGCGCCGGCAAGATAGGCTACCAGATCGAGACGGCCCCGGGCGAGCTGCTCAAGGTCGTGCCCTTCACCTACGCGGACCTCACAGTCTGATCATTTTACCGATGCCCTGAAAGGAGGACATATGCTCGACCTCATCATCAGAAACGCCCGCATCGCCGACGGCAGCGGCATGCCCTGCTATCATTCCCACGTCGGCATCAAAGACGGAAAGATCGTAAAGATCGCCCCCTTCCTGCCCGAAGAGGCGAAGGAGACCATAGACGCCGCCGGGCTCACCCTCACCCCGGGCTTCATCGATTCGCACAGCCACGACGACTTCATCATGGAGACCGTCCCCGGCCTTGAGCACAAGCTCACACAGGGCATCACCTCGGACATCACCGGCATGTGCGGCCACTCGATGGCGCCCCTGTCGCTCGAGTATCTCGAGGAGGGCCGCCGCGTATACGACACCCTCTGCGGCAAGGGAGTCGTAAAGGACTACGAGACGAGAAAAGACTTTCCCACCTACATCGCCGCCCTGCCCGCGAACTTCGGGCCCAACGTGGCCTTCCACATCGGCCACGGCACCATGAGGACGGCCGCCATGGGCTTCGCCCAGAGAAGGCCCACGGACAGAGAGATGGGCCTGATGAAGGACGAGCTGCGCAAGGCAATGGAAGCCGGCGCTTTGGGCATCTCCTTCGGGCTCATCTACAATCCCGGCGTCTTCTCCGACACCGAGGAATGCGAGGAGCTCGTAAAGGTCGCGGCCGAGTACGGCGGAGACGTGACCATACACATGAGGAACGAGAACGACCGCCTGTTGGAATCGGTCGAGACCGTCATCAGGGTCGTGAAGGAGACCGGCATACGCTGCGTCATCTCCCACCACAAGGCGGTGAAGCCCGCCAACTGGGGCAAATCGGTAAAGACTCTCGAGCTCATAGAGAAGGCCAACGAGGAGGGCTTCGACATCTTCCTCGACCAGTATCCCTACATCGCCTCGTCCACGGGACTTTCGAGCGAGCTGCCCAAGGAATATCTCGCCCTGCCGAAGGACGAGCTCCTGAAGGCCATGCGGGACCCCTCCGAAAGAAAGAAGATCGTGGAGATCATGTGCGCGGGCTCCTCCCTTGAGGAGAGGTTCGGCAACCTGATGATCGGAGGCTCTCTCGCTCACCCGGAGCTCTCGGGCCTCATGGTATCCGAGGCGGCGAAGATCCTCGGCAGGAACGAGGGCGAGACCCTGCTCGACGTCCTGCTCGGCGACGACCTCTCCACCTCCGAGATCAAGTTCGGCATGTGCGAGGAAGACGTCGAACGCATCATGGCTTATCCCAGGACCATGACCGGCACCGACGGGCTCTGGTTCCCCGGCGCGGTCGGGGCCCATCCCAGAGCCTTCGCCAGCTTCCCCAGGGTGCTGGGGCATTACGTGAGAGAACGCCGCGTCATGAGCTTTGAAGAGGCGGTAAGGAAGATGACCTCCATGCCGGCCGCGGTCTACGGTCTTAAGGGCAAGGGCCTCATAAGAGAGGGCTTCGACGCCGACCTGTGCCTGCTCGATCCGGACACCATCATCGACAAGGCCGATTTCAAGAACTGGAACGCTCCCTGCGCCGGCCTCAAGCACGTGATCGTCGCGGGAGAGGTGGTCGTGACCGACGCGGTCTGGAACGGAAAGCTCAAGGGGACCAAGCTCTTAAGGAACTGGTAGAACGGGTCTCCTGCCGCCCGCGGCGGGAAATGATATCCAAAAACATGAAAAGACCGAAGGATCGACGCCTTCGGTCTTCTTTTTACCTGCTGCGGGCCCGGTCTCCTGCCTCATACGCGGGCAGAGATCTTATCCTCCGCCCTACTCGACCGTAACGTAGATGTTCCTGGTCGTGAGTATGTTCTCTTCCGCCTCGTCGTAGAGCAGTATCTGTATCCAGCTGCGCCCCTTGGATACGCCCGTGATGTAGAGCGGGCAGCTGAAGACGTCGGTGAATTCGCCCCATTCGCACTCCACGCAGGCATCGTCGGGCAGTATATACGTTACTACTATGCTGTCGTCGAGGCTCTGGGTGACGGTGACGGTCACGGTCTCGCCCACTTTTACCGCCGGCGAGGGATCAGAGAAGCTGAGCGTGGGTCTGGGAGCCTGCTGGGTCACGGTGACCGTGATCACGCAGCTGTCCATCTCGATATCGTTTCCGTCGGTCAGGACCAGCAGTATCTCGGTCGTGCCGGCGGCAAGGGCGGTGATATCGAAGCCTACGTTGTAGTGATCGCTCCAGCTGCCCCAGCTCTTCTTCAGGATCTCGTCCTCGTAGGGGTAATAGGTGATGGTCGCCTCGTAATCGTAGCTCTGGTAGACGTTGAGGTGCACGGACTCGCCCACCTGCATGCTTATCTCGGTCCTGGAGGGCTCAAGGTAAGCCTCGGGCACCACGATGAGGGAGCTGAAATCGGTCAGGGTCTCGGCCGAGAGGCCGTTGATGAGGGTCACGGGGATGGCGAAGTTGACGTTCTGCGCGACCTCGCCGAATATGCTGGAGCCGGAGGTGATGCCTATCACCTGGCCGAACTCGTTGATCAGGGCCCCTCCGCTGCTGCCCGAGGAGATGGCGGCGGTGAACTGGATGAAGTCGACCTCGCCCATGGTCCTCTTGACGTTGGAGATTATGCCCTGCGAGATGGTGTTGTCATAACCCAGGGGGCTGCCGATGGCGAAGATGTCTTCTCCCGCGACGATGGAGGAGGGATCGCCCATGGCGAGGACGGGGAAGCCGCTGCCCGAGACCTTGATCAGGGCGATGTCGAGCTCCTCGCTGTAATCATAAACGCCCTCGACCTCGTAGACGCTGCCGTCGGTCAGCATGACCTGGGCCGAGGAGGCTCCGTCTATGACGTGGTAATTGGTCACGGCGGTGCCGTTGGTGCCGATGAAGAAGCCGCTGCCGGTGGAGATCACGTCGCCCCAGCTGTCGTACATCTCGATGTAGAAGACCGCGTCTGAACACTTGGCGAAGATCTCCTTGGCGGAGAGCGCGGCAAGAGGCTCGTCTGGCTGAGGCTCGGGCTCGGCCGCCGCCGGCTGGGCGCCGGTGGAGACTATGCCTACTTTGGCCAGGTCTATGCTGGCCTCATAGTCTTCTCTGGAAAAGACCTGCGCTTCTATGAGCTTGTCGGCCAGGGTCATCTCGCTGTCCTTGAGCCTGGCGCCCAGGGCCGCGTAAGAGACCAGGACCACGTCGGCCCTAAGGAAGTTCTCGGTATCGACGTTATCGGGCAGTATGCCGCTCTTGACCGCGAGGGAGTAGGGATTGCTCCAGGTGAAATCCTCGCCTTTCTCGTCGGAATAGCCCAGGGCTCTTAAGACGAAGGTCAGATACATGGCCGCGCTGGCGCTGCCGGTGCCGAATCTGTCGGACGCCACTCCGTCGGTCAGCTTGTTCTCGTAGGCGTAGGCGATGTAGTCGTCGGCCCAGGGAGCGACGTCGGTGAAGGGATGGCTCCTGCCGCCCTTCAAGGCTTCGCCTTCGGCGCCGAGCACCCTGATGAGCATGACCAGGGCCTCGGTCCTGGTGGGAGCCCTGTTCAGAGCGAAATCGGTGTCGGAGACGCCCTGGAAGAGGCCCAGGGCCTTGAGATCTCTTGCCAGCTGCTCCTCCGAGGCCAGGTCCGCGCTGTGCGCGAAGACGGCGCAGGGGAAGAGGCCCAGGCAAAGAGCGATGACTGCAAGCAGCGATATTGTCTTTTTAAGCATCGTTGTTCCCTCCGGGGATCGTTCGGACAGGGCGGCCTTTTCCGCCCTTATACCGTGATTTTAACGCAAAAAGAGCCCTCTGACAAATGAAATCTGTCAGAGGGCATTACGCGCTTGCGAGGCCGGCCGCCGCTACTTTGAGCCGGGCAGCAGGTCCTGAGGCCTGTAGAAGAAATCGGACTGCATGGTACCGGGAGTCAGGTAGACGTTCCCGTCGCCGCACATGAAGTAATAGCACTCGTCGTCGCTCTTGGCGGGATCGCCGAAGACAAGGTCGTAGGTCTTCCCGTCCGCTTCGACGTGTATCTCGCAGATGGGATCCTCAAAACCGTAGCCCGTGGTCTGGGCGACGTTCTCGAGCTTTCTTTTCGCCTGGACGTCGGCCAGCTCGCCCAGCAGCACGTCCATTATGTTCTGATCCGCGGTCTGCTTCTCGCCGTTCTCGTCGGTGAAGACCCAGGCGTCCCCTTCTCTGGTGACGCCGGCGGAGCGGTTGAGGCAGGTCCAGCTGAAGGCGGTGATGCTCTCCTTCTCGAGCCCGAAGGCCTTGAAGGTCTCATCCTCCGCCGCGGCCGCGGGCTCGGGCTCTTCGGCCGGCTCTTCCTGCAGGTGGCCGAGGGCGTACCAGGCTCCTCCGCCGGTCAGGCAGAGGACCAGGAAAAGAATGAGAAGCTTGATGCCCCTGTTCATTATCTGTGCCTCCTTCTGATCATGACGATGATGCCTATGGCCAGATAGCAGAGAGGTATCACGCCCACGAAGAAGACGGTGAGGATGTTGACGGTGGAAGCGCTCATGTTCAGGGTCTCGTCCGCGAGGCTCTTGGCGCTGATGACGACGCCGGAATCCTCGGAACCGCAGAGCCAGGCCAGGGTATTGATGAAGATGGTCTCATTGGCGCCGCCCACGTTCTTGCTGACGGTCTCGTCGAGGAGGTAGGGGGTGGTGTACCAGACTATCTTCGCGTCGATGCCCAGCTCCTCGCTCAGGGTCTTGGTGACGGCGACGCCCAGGGCGAAGCTTCCTTCTATATCTCCGTCCTCCTTCTCGAAGGTCTGCATATCGAAGCCGGCAAGCTTGGAGTAGGCGCTGTTCGAGGTCCTGAAGAGCTTGTTGGTAAGAATCGAGGTGTCGCCCAGAGTCTCGACGTTAAGGCCCTGCGCGTAGGGCAGCATCACCACGTAGTTGTTGTTCTTCACGGGGATGGTGATGGTGTTGGAGACCATGTCGGGCAGCAGGTTGTAGGGAGCGCCCGCGTAATTGCCGCTGTTCTGATCGATGACCATGCCGTCGACAGCCTGCACGCCGTAGGGCTCCATGAGCCTGTTGATGCTCGAAAGAGCCTTGGCGTCGTCCTGCACGCCGGTGATCATCAGCAGGCTCCCGCCTCTGGCGAGGTATTCCTCGAGCTTTTTGAGCTCGTCGTCGTTGAGATCGCTGCGGGGATCGTAGATCAGGACGGCGTCGGCGTCCTCGGGCACCCTGTCGGCGCCGATGAGCTTGAGATCCTCCACCTGCACGTTGGCCAGCTTGACGTCGGCCGCGATATTGGTGGTGAACTCCGCCTCGCCGTGGCCCTTGAGGGAGTAGACCTTGGGCAGCTCGCTGTTGATGACGTAATTGATGGCGCCGGTGATGGCGTTCTCGCCGCTGAAGTTGACCTCGTAGTCGCCGGTGTACATGTAGGTGGCGGGATCGTACTTTATCGTGTAGATATCGTAGAAGTCGACGAAGCGGTCGCGCTGGGCGCTCTTCACGACGAGGCTGTTGTCGTAGAAATTATTGGTATACTGGGCGACGAGGGCCGGGTTGAGGTCCGGGTCCTGCTTGTTCACCTTGATGTGGGAGGAGCTGTCGGAATACTCCTGCAGCAGCAGCTCCAGGCTCTTGTCCTCCTTGCCTTCGGTGACGAGCCAGGTTATATCGATGTCCTGGTCGAGCTTCCCGAGCACGCCCAGAGTCGTCTCGCCCAGAGTGTAGAGAGCCCTGGGACTGGTATCGAATTTTGTATATTTGGCCGGAACGGCCCCGGCCAGAAGGTTCACCGCGATGGCGATGGCGATGACTATGGCGCTGGCGAGCACACTGTAGCCGCCGAGGCGAAGGCTCTTGTTCTTCATCAGCTCCACCTCCGTTTCTCCATGGACTGAACGCTGAGGAAGAGGAAGACCGCGATCACCGAGAGGTAGAAGACCAGGGTGGTCAGGTCAAAGCTCCCCTGATAGAAATTCTCGAACCTGTCGAAGAGCGACAGATGCCCGCCCAGCTTGGAGAGCAGGCCCTCGTAGGAGGCGCTGTTCTTAAGGTAGGTGAAGCAGATGACGGCTTCCATCACTACCGCGCAGGCCAGGGCGGCGGTGCTGCTCTGGGTCATGAGGTAGACAAGGAAGGCGATGCCGGCCGCGATCACGGTGATGACCATCATGTTGGTCCTGGCGGTGGTGGAGACGAACTTGAGCATCGAGGCGAGGTAATAGTTTACCAGCATCACGATGAAGCAGAGTCCGGCCGCCACGGGCTGGCTCTCGGTGAGTGACGAGATGAACATGCCGATGGCGATCAGGGCCGCTCCCAGGAAGAAGAAGCCCAGCATGGTCGAATAGGCGGTGGCAAGAGGCACGTTGCCGTAGCTTCTGAGGATCAGAGGATAGACACAGATGATCAGAAGAGGTATCGCGAAGACGGTCAGCATGGCGAAGTACTTGCCGCAGACCACCTTGTGCATGGAGACGGGCAGCGAATAGAGCAGCTGATCGGTCTTCTGCTTCCTCTCCTCCGCCAGCACCCTCATGGTGAGGATGGGCACGCCCACCAGGAAGATGTAGGGCATGCTCCCGGGGACGAACTCGAAATTGACGACCTGATGGCCCAGATTGTAGACCATGGTATATATGCCCGCGAAGAGCAGGATGAAGAGCCCGAAAACGTAGGCTGTGACGTTGGTCATGTAGCCTTTGAGCTCGTGTTTGTAGATGGCGTTCATCAGTACCCGGCCTCCTCTTTGTATTCTTCGGGCGCTATCACGGAAGCGTCGTCATCGGCAGCGGAGGATCCGCCTTCGGCAGTTTCCTGCTCCCCGGCGGGAGCCTGCTCTTCGGCGGGGCTATCTTCGCTCTCCTGGGTGAGCTTCATGAAGACGTCCTCGAGGCTCGCCTTGGAGGCGGACATGCTGAGCAGGGCGATGCCGGCCTTGCTGAAGCGGAAGAAGAGCTCGCGGCAGATCTCGTCCCCGTCTTCTCTTTGGGTGCTCACGGTGAGGAAGGTCTTGCCGTCCTTTTCATCGGACTTTTCCACATTGAGGCCCTCGGCGGCGACCAGCTCTTCCGCCCTCTCCTTTCCGCAGTCGGCGGTGAGGCTGAGCTCGAAGCGGCCGGAGAAGAAGCTCTCGAGGTTCTCGGCGCTGTCGCAGGCGACCAGCTTGCCCTTGTTGATGATCATTATGGTCTCGCAGACGGCCTGGACCTCGGAAAGTATGTGGCTGGAGAGTATGACGGTATGCTCTTTGCCCAGCTCTCTGATGAGATCTCTGATCTCTATGATCTGCTTGGGGTCGAGGCCCACGGTGGGCTCGTCCAGTATGATGACCTCGGGGTCTCCCAGCAGGGCCTGGGCGATGCCGACCCTCTGTCTGTAGCCCTTGGAGAGGTTCTTGCACAGCCTGTTCTGCACGTCCTCGATCTGGGTGACCTGCATGGCGTGAGCGATCTGCTTTTTGGCCTCGGCCTTGCGGACGCCCTTGGCCTCCGCCACGAACTCGAGGTATTCTTTAGGTGTCTGGTCGGGATACAGAGGCGGGAGCTCGGGCAGATAGCCTATGAGCTTCTTCGCTTTCTGAGGCTCCTCCACTATGTCATAGCCTCCGATCTTAACTTCGCCGCTGGTGGCGGCAAGGCAGCCGGTCATTATGTTCATAGTGGTCGACTTGCCGGCTCCGTTGGGTCCCAGGAAACCGTATATCTGGCCCTTCTCGATGTTGAAGGAAAGGTCAGAGACGGCGGCGTGGTCTCCGTAGAGCTTGGTCAGATTTCGTACTTCTATCAAGACTTACATCTCCTTTGCGTTGCGCCTGCCGGCCCCATGCCGGCAAGCATAAAATAGACTTGTATGGTCAACGGTTCTTAAACGTTCCGTGAACAATCTGTGAAGAATGATGATCCCAGGGGGCTTGCGATCATCCTCAGCGGCGGCGGCTCTTCGAGTCGCCGTAGCTCTCGGTGACTATCCTCAGCTTGTAGTCCTCCATGGCGGTGAGGAGCTTTTTCCCGTTCTCCCAGCCGAGATTGAAGAAGGCCAGAGGCTCTCCCTTTTTGCCGTCGACGAGGCAGCGCCCGTCTATCTTCCTCACGGTCCCGATATCGTCGAAGCTGAAGGAGCGCTTTTTGCCGAAGGAGGGCCTGTAGACTAGCCGCGAATCCTTGACGTCTATGTATCTTGAGATCGAGCGCATGACGGAGAAGCCCTCGTAGACCATCAGCAGGGCCGGCAGCGCGTAGAGGGCTTTCCTTACGCTCCCCGCTGCGGCTCCCCTGTATACGGCAAGGCCGGCGAGAGCGGCGAA
The DNA here is from genome assembly GCA_016281165.1 of Bacillota bacterium. Classification (GTDB taxonomy): domain Bacteria; phylum Bacillota; class Clostridia; order Peptostreptococcales; family Anaerovoracaceae; genus RGIG2707. The sequence goes on from JAEEIC010000121.1 coordinate 10,720, forward strand.
GACCGCGATGACCGCGACGCCCAGGCCGTTTATATATTGCTTTTGCATCTTTAGGGCTGTGACGCGGTATTCTCCCGCCGGCGCGATGGGAGCGTCGGGGTCGGTCCCGAAGCGTTCGAGCCTTTGGGGACGCTTCTTCTTTTTTTCGGCGTTCTTTTCGTCTTCTTCCCTGAGCTCTTCCAGGCGCTCTTCGCTCTCGCGGGCCTTTATCTCCGCCACGCCTTTTTTGTCAAGATCCGCGTAGGCGGCGAGCTTCGACCAGGTGAAGCACAGCCCCGCGACGACTATCAGGGAGACGAAGAGCATGCTCGGCAGCAGGGCCTTCAGGTTCTCCGGGGCGGAGAGGGCGCTGGAGGCCATCTCGAAGGGAGTGACTCCGTACTGAGCGGCGGCTTCGACGCAGAGCTCGTCGCGGCTCAGTATCCAGCTCTGGGCCACGAACTGCGCGAGCATGACGGAGCTTATGCTGGTAAAGGCGACGCAGCCCAGAGCCCAGCCCTTCCTTCTCAGG
>JAEEIC010000122.1 GCA_016281165.1 Bacillota bacterium
AGGGCGATCGACAGTCTGTACTCGCGGAGGATAGTCAAAGAGATAGGAGCCGACAGGGGAGTCATCAGAGTATCCCCCCTCCACTGCCACGGAACAGACGATATCGACGGGTTCCTGAAGATCACCGCGAAGATCGCCGCCAGATACAATTGAACGGATGGGCGCTGCCCTCGCTCCGCTCCACTTGGTCCGCAGGACCTTCACGCCCTCTCAGGGTTCGAGTCCCATGGGGCCGGAAGACAAGAAAAAACAGGCACAAGGCCTGTTTTTCTTGTCTTGGCGGAGAGCATGGGACTCGAACCCACGAGGCCTTTCAGCCCTACTCGCTTTCCAGGCGAGCTCCTTAGCCACTCGGTCAACTCTCCGCGCTAATTGCTTTATTGCCATATGGGGCCGCTCTCGCGGCCAGCTTTGATAGTCTACAATAATATCAGCCAAAAATCAACTATTATTTTCTGATACGCGCAAAAGACCACGCTTAAGACGCGCTCAGCTCACGATCCTGCTCTCCGGGCCCGCGGCCAGCTCGTCGCTCTCGCTTAGTATCAGCTCGCTTATATCCTCCCAGCCGCTGACGTCGAGCTCGCAGGCGCCGGTCAGCGCCCTTCTGAAAACGTCCAGGGCCTCGTCCGCCGAATCGAAATCCTTGCTGAACTGCCTCCAGTCGGTCTTCTTCACGCTGCCGTCCGCCATCCTGATCTCGGCGCTGCCGGGAACGTTGTACTCGACGGTGAAGCTCATCTGGTCGAGGCTCATGCAGGCCTGGATGAAGGTCTGACGGCCCAGAAGGTCGCGGTAATTGACGATGAAGAAGCCCCTCTCGCCCTTGGCGATCTTTTTGAGGCAGCCCGCGACCCTCTCCATGTCTTCATCGCTCGCGGGCACGCGTATGCCGAACTGTTCGGACAGCTGGCTGTCGAGCTCCTCCTCGTAGACCTCCTCGTCCGAGAGACGCCCCATGAGATAGAAGATGCCGTGCACATAGTCGCCTATCACGGGCTCGCGCGAAAAAGCGTCCGCCGGAGCCAGGACCGAGGTGTAGAAGCCCAGGGCGCCGGTCCACAGGCGGTAGAACTCAAGGCCTGTAAGGGGATTGGTGAGCTTTTCGACCTCGTTTATGACCGCGTTCATTATCATGTGCGCGCTCTCATGGAAGTTCTTCGTCTCTCCGTCCGGGGGGAAGAGCCCGCAGGGGATCAGAGCCTCCTTCGCCAGCCCCGTCTCCCCGCTGATGCCCTCGCCGGGACCGTAGAGCTCGACGCTCTCGGCGAAGGCCAGGGTCTCGATGTAGAAATACCCGCCCTCCATCTGCGAGACATCCATGTCGTTGAGCAGGAGCTCGATGTTGAAGGGTATATCCATCCTGTCATAGGGGTCTTCGACTCTGAGGAGCCCCCAGAGTATGTCGGGATCGCTGTCTATCAGCCGGTCGACGTAGAGCAGGGATTCCTTCATCTCCGCGGAAAAAGGAGCCCAGAGCCTCACCCTGTCGTCTAGATCGTCGACGAAGACGTGTATCTCGCAGTCCTCGGAGGGGCTGAGCAGGTGAAGGCTGCAGCCCGTCCCCAGATCGTAGGTCTGTATGAGATCGCTGTTGGCGTCGAAAAAGCGCAGCAGGTCGCCCGGCTGCTCGAATCTATATCCTATATCCTCAAAATGGCTCGCCATCTGTCAATGACCTATTGTCCGCTGAGATAACGCGCGCAGAGCTTCAGCATGCGCACGAAGAGCTGCTTGTCCTCGTCGAGAAGTTCGAAGAGCCCGTCCTCCGAGAGGACGCCCCTTTTAAGATCCCCGGGGAGCTCTCCGGCTTCGTCAGCCTCAAAGTCTTCCATCCACTCGTCCGACGCGTAGTAGCGCTCAAGAGCCTCGACGCTCCCGCGCACGGCCTCGAAATCCGCGAGGGCCCTGTCCATATCCTTTACGGCCGCGGACGCTCTGTCCATCAGCCCTTCCATCTCCCTGATCCTTTCGGTCCTGTCCATTTCATTCCTCCTCAGGCGCCGCCCCGCGAAGAGCCCGCGCCTTCTTACGCAATATGATAGCATAAGCGGCTCCGCGCGGGCGCAAAAAAAATATCCGGCCGCCGCAAAACATGCTATTATTAAATGTAAACCTTAACAGACGTTCTTGACGAGAGGTACATCATGACTTATTCCATGGAGATAGCCGGCCTTCACAGGGAACTTCCCATCTGCCGGATCACAGACGACCTTTACATCGCGGCCTTCATCTGCTTCGGAGACGCCGAGCTCACCGTAGCCTGCGCGGCCGAGCTCCTGAAGCTGGTACCGCCCGAGGATTACGATTACATGCTCACCGCCGAGGCCAAGAGCATACCCCTGATACACGAGATGGCCCGCCAGTCCGGGGCGCCTAAGTATTTCATCGCCAGGAAGGGGCCCAAGGCCTACATGCCCGACCCCATCTTCGTGGAAGACAAGTCCATAACCACCGCCGGCAGCCAGAAGCTCTTCCTGGGCCGCGACGACGCCGGGATCATCAAGGGCAAGCGCGTCCTGCTGGTCGACGACGTGATCTCCACCGGAGGCTCTCTCAGAGCCATGGAAGAGCTGGTGAAGCTGGCCGGAGGCCGCGTGACCGGCCGCATCGCCGTCCTGGCGGAGGGAGACGCCGCCGAAAGAAAGGATATCGGCTTCCTCGCTCCCCTGCCCCTCTTCAACGCCGACGGAAGCGTAAAATAGCGCCGAGAGCGGCTGCTCCCCGGACGCCCTTATATCGCCGCGCCCTCGTTGAACTGCGAGTTCCACAGCTCCGCGTAGAAGCCGCCGGCTTTGAGCAGCTCCTCGTGGCTCCCGGTCTCCGCGATGTCGCCGTCCCTCATGACGATGATGACGTCGGCGTCCCTGATGGTCGAGAGCCTGTGGGCGATAGTGAACGAGGTCCGGCCCTCAGTGAGCCTGTTCATGGCCTCCTGCACCTGCTGCTCCGTCCTCGTGTCGACCGAGGAAGTGGCCTCGTCGAGTATCAGGAAGGGAGCGTCCGCGATCATGGCCCTGGCTATGGTCATGAGTTGGCGCTGCCCCGCCGACATGTTGGAATCGTCGGTCAGCAGGGTATCATAGCCCTGCGGGAGCGACTCTATGAATCTGTGTATGCCTGCCGCCCGGCAGGCTTTTTTGATCTCCTCGTCCGTCACGCCCTTCTTGCCGAAGGCCAAGTTGTCGCGCACGCTGCCGTTGAACAGCCAGGTATCCTGCAGGACCATGCAGAAGAGATCGTGCACGGCCTCGCGGGTCATCGCCGAGGTGTCTCTCCCCCCTATCAGTATGCGGCCCGAGTCGAGCTCGTAAAAGCGCATCAGGAGGTTCACGAGGGTGGTCTTGCCCGCTCCCGTGGGCCCGACTATGGCCACGTGGCTGGCGGGAGGCACGGTGAAGCTGAAGTCGCGAATGACCTTTTTATCCGGGGTATAGCCGAAGCTCACGTGGTCGAAGACGACCTCGCCGGCCCCCATGCCTCCGCAGTCCGCGATCTTGCCGCTCTCGTCCTCCATCTCCTCTTCCCTGAGGAACTGGAATATCCTTTCGGAGGCCGCGGCGGCGGTCTGCAGCGAGGTGGTGCCCTCCGCCACCTGGGTCAGGGGCTGGGTGAAGAGCTTGACGTAGACGATGAAGGCGACGATGACGCCGAAGCTCGTCTCTCCCCTCGATACCATCCAGGCGCCGAAGACGCAGACGGCGACATATCCCAGGTTGCTCACGAACTCCATGATGGGCATCATCATGCCGCTCAGAAACTGCGACTTCCAGTTGGCCTCGTAGAGGAGCTCGTTGATCCCGTCAAAAGTCTTCTTCGACTCCTCTTCGCCGTTATAGGCCTTGACGATGATGTGGCCCGCGTACATCTCCTCGATATGGCCGTTGAGCCGGCCCAGATAGACCGAGCGCTTGATGAAATAGGGCTGGGAGATCCTGATGATGCGCCTCATGGCGGCAAAGCCCAGAAGAGAGGAGCCGATAGACCACAGGGCCAGCCTGAGGTCAGTTATGAGCATCATGAAGGCGCAGCCGGCGAAGGTGATGACGGCGGCGACCATCTCCGCCACCGTCCTGTCGAGGGCCACGTTGAGGGTGTCGATGTCGTTGGTGACCCTTGAGAGCAGGTCGCCGAAGCTCGAGGAGTCGGCCCGGGAGAGAGGTATGCGGTTGAGCTTTCTCGAGATCTCCCGCCTCATGGTCTGGGTGAGCCTGGCGGAGTAGGTCGTCATCGACCAGGACTCCGCGTAGGTGATCAGAGCCCCTATACCGTAGATGATCATGATCCTCACGCTCAGGGCCACGATGCGCTCCTTATCCATGTTCCCGCTCTTCATACCCGCGGTTATGAGGTCGGTGATCTGCCTCAAGGTATCGGGCCCGAAAAGGGTCAGGACCACGCTCAGCACCGCGCAGATGACGCCGGCGGCGACCAGGGGGAAGTATCTTCTGCTGTATCTTAGGACCATCTTCCAGGAGCTCTTGAAATCCTTCGGCTTTTCGGCCGCCTTCATGTCTCCCCTGCGGCCGGCGGAGGTCTTCATCTGGACCTGGCCCAGATCGTATCTGTCCTTTGCCATACTAAAGATCCTCCTGCGAGAGCTGGGTGCGGGCTATCTCCCTGTAGACCGTACAGCTCCTCATGAGCTCGTCGTGGGTGCCCTGCCCCGCGACGCGGCCCTCGTCCAGGACTATTATCCTGTCCGCGTCCCTGATGGTCCCGATGCGCTGGGCGACTATGAGAGTGGTGACCCCCGCCGTCTCGCGCTTCAGGGCGCTGCGAAGAGCCCTGTCCGTCTTGTAGTCCAGGGCGCTGAAGCTGTCGTCGAAGATGTAGAACTCGGGCCTCTGATATATGGCCCTGGCGATGGAGAGCCTCTGCTTCTGCCCGCCCGAGACGTTGGTGCCGCCCCTGTTGACGGGGGAATCGATGCCCTCGGGCATGCCGTTCACGAAATCCTCGGCCTGGGCTATCCTCACGGCCCTTCTTACGTCCTCTTCGATATCCTCTTCGGAATAGGAGACGTTGGAGCGCACGGTGCCGGTGAAGAGCACGGCCTGCTGCGAGGCGTAGCCGATCTTGTCGCGCAGCTCCTCCAGAGGATAATCCTTCACGTTCCTGCCGTCGACCAGCACCTCGCCTTCGCCGGCGTCGAAGAACCTCATGACGAGATCGACGAGGGTGGTCTTGCCCGAGCCCGTGGCCCCGATGAAGGCTACGGTCCGGCCCGGCTCCGCCGTGAAGGAGACGTCTGAAAGAGCGGGAGCCGCGGCGCCCGGATAGGTGAAGGAGACGTTCCGAAACTCCAGGGAGCCTCTCTCCTTCGTTTCCATAAGAGCGGGGCCGTCGGCGATCTTCGGCTCGGTATCGAGTATGGCGTTGATCCTCTCGGCCGCTACCGAAGCCCTGGGGATCATGTTGAATATCATGTTGAGGCCCATGAAGGCCCGCACTATCCTCGCGGCGTAGGTCGAGAAGACCACCATCTCCGAGAAGATCACCAGCTGCTCGGCGGCGCCCGCGGAGGCGATGAGGAAGGCGCCTATGCAATAGATACCGACGTTGAGCTCGTTGTTGATGAACCTTGTGACCGGCTGCATGAGCCCCATCGCCCTTCTGGCCTGCAGGGCGTTCATGGTGAGCTCAAGATTCGCCCTGTCGAACTTCTCCTCCTCGTAATCCTCGGCGTTGTAGGCCCTTATGACCCTCATGCCCGTCATGTTCTCGCGCGTGACCTCGTTGAGCCTGTCGGTGTAGCCCTGCATGCGGCGGAAGCGCGGGTGGGCGTAGATGATGAGGAAGATGAGCAGGGCGATCAGCAGCGAGATCGAGGCCGCGGTGAAGGCCAGCCACTGCCAGTAGCGGGTCGAGATCTTGTAGAAGGCGTAGCCCGCGGTGATGGGGACCCTGACCAGCTGGTTGAAGGCCCGCGACATGATGTTCTGGATCTGGGTGCAGTCGTTGGTCGACCTGGTGATGAGCGACGCGGTCGAAAAGCGGTCTATCTCTTCCATGGAGAAGGTCTCGACCTTGTCGAAAATGAGCTTGCGCAGATGCTGCGAGAAGGAGGCCGCCAGCCTGGCGGAAAAATACCGGGAAAGGACGGAGGCGGCGAAAGCCAGCAGGGAAAAGAGCAGCATCATTCTGCCGCTCGCGAATATATCGCCCACGGTGCTCCCCGGGGTGTTGACCTTTATTGTTATCTCGGACATGTAGTCGGGAACGGTGAGCTCGAAGACCACCTGCAGCGAGATGAATATGACGACGCCCAGGGCGTAAAGAGCCTGGCTGCGCGTCATCTTTTTGAAAAGCCTTATCATCCTGCCTCTTTTCCTCTGCCGCCGGCGGGCCCCGTGAGCCTCAGGCTGAAGATCCCGCCGTCAAAAAATATGTCATTGCCCTCCGCGTCCTTATAGAAGGAGACGCGCTCGGTGCCTGTGAGCTCAAAGCCCAGGGCGAGAAGCAGCCTCACCGAAGGACCGTTGTCCAGGGCGGTCCCGGCGGTGACGAGGGCGCTCCCCTCTTCGCTCAGGCTGCCGAGCGCCGCTCTTATGCTCTCCCCCGCGAAGCCCCGGCCGTGAAAGGCGGGATCGAAGCAATAGCCAAGCTCATACCCGTATTCCCTGCGGTTGAGGGAGATGTAGCCGATGAAGCGGTCCTCAAAGCAGACGGCGAAGAATCGGTGCTCGGCGCTGTCCGCGAAAGACGCCCAGCGTTCGACGCGCCTTCTTACGGCCTCTTCGGCGGTATCCTTGGGAGTGTCGTAGCGGGCGTATGCGGTCTTCCCGACCGCGGCCCACATCGCGCGGACCGCTGCCCAGTCCTCCGCCCGCACGCGCCTCACGCTGAGGCGCTCTGTTTTGATCTCCCGTACGGGCTCCATCCCTCATAGCCTCCGCTCATAAAAAACGAATATCGTTATTTGATTATACCACAGCGGGCCCGCTCCTGCACGGTCTTAGCCGGGCATATAAAAACGCGGCCCGCGAAGGGCCGCGTCTATCATTTTTCGTCTATGCCGGTACGCTGACCGTCCTGAGGACGATGATCTCGTCCACGCTGACGCCCAGAGCGGCAGCCAGTATCACCAGATTGTCCAGGGAGGGCAGGCACAGACCGTTCTGCCACTTGTATATAGCCTGAGGATTGGCGAAGCCCAGAACGGACTGCAGCTCCCTCACGGAAAGGCCCGCGGCCGCCCTCAGCCTGGCTATGTTCTGCCCGGTGGCAGAAACGTCGATCACAGGGATCTCCAACATCTCATCTTCTCTCCGTTTCCGGCCGCCGCGGCCGGAAGCGGGTCCGGCCGGGTCAGGCCTTGAAATTGAATATGGGCTTTAATATCTCGACGACCTCGACGGTATCTCCTATCACGCTGAGGATATCGTCCATGGACTTGTAGGCCATGGGAGCCTCGTCTATGGTATCCGCGCTGACAGAGGTAGTGTATATCCCCTCCATCGCCTGCCTGTAGGCTTCAAGATCCAAAGACTCTCTCGCCTTCGCGCGCGACATGACGCGTCCCGCCCCGTGCGGGGCCGAAAAGTTCCACTCGGGATCGCCCTTTCCGACCGCCAGGATGGACCCGTCCCTCATGTTGATCGGTATGAGGACCGTCTGGCCCGCGTGGGCGGCGATGGCGCCCTTGCGCAGTATCATCTCATCCGTGTCGATGTAATTGTGTATGGTATGGAAGGAGGAGACTGCGCTGAGCCCCGCCCTTTCCATGATGATCATTGCTATGAGCTCGCGGTTCCTTAAGGCGAATCTCTGGCAGATCTCCACGTCGTGCAGGTAATCCTCGAAGTACTGACCGTACACGCAGCAGAGCTCGTCGGGCACGTCCGTCTCCTTCGCCTGCCATCTGAGCTCGCTCAGGGCCTGCTGGATCTCGCTCTTCCTTCCCTGCGCCTTGTATGTATCGATGATCTCCTGACGCGCTCTCAGGTATTCCTCCCTGCCGCGGGCGAGCTCGACCGCGAGCCTCTGGTAGTGCTCGGCGACCTGCTTTCCCAGGTTCCTGGAGCCTGAATGTATCACCAGGTATCTGCCGCCGTCCGCGCCCTCCTCGATCTCGATGAAATGGTTGCCGCCGCCCAGAGTGCCCAAGGACCTTCTGAGCCAGCTCATCTCCCTGAGCTCTCTGAAGCAGCGCAGCTCCGAGAGCTCGAAGGGCTCGATCCTGCCGGGCCAGACGTTCATGCCCGAGGGTATGAAATGACAGGCCTCGTCCACCTTCGCGAGGTCGACGTCCTTTTCGGCCAGCTTCACGGTGTACATGCCGCAGCCTATGTCGACGCCCACCACATTGGGCACCGCCCTGTCCTTTACCGTCATGGTGGTGCCTATCGTGCAGCCCGCCCCCGCGTGCACGTCGGGCATGATGCGTATGCGGCTGCCCGCGGTGAACTCCTGGTCGCACATCCTTCTGATCTGCTCTACGGCCCCCTCCTCCGCGCTCACCGCGTAGCAAACAGCGGTATTGAACTTTCCTCTGATCTCAAACATCTTTTTCTCCTGACAAAAAGGCCGCCCGTCCTTCCGATAGCGACGAGCGGCCCGACCGACACTTATTTTACGCCTGTGACTGTGTACGACCTTCACCGGCGCCGGCAGCTCCGCTCCGTCCTCCTTTTATTCCATACGAAATACTGCTCTGAGGCGTGTCCGCCGCAGACTGGCAGTATACCGTATTCCGGTGTGCTAAGCATTGCCGATCTCATTTCTTATCCTTTCACGGGGCCTTCGCCCCTTTCCACGGCCAATATATCACAGGGAAGACCGCGGCGCAATAAACCCGGAGTTTAAATCTTCGTTACAGCGCGGTCCGCTCCTCGTGCTCCCCCAGCCACCTCTCAAAGGCGAGGACGGTATCGGCGATGACGCTGTTGTGATAGATGACGTCTCCCCTGCGGGCGTCGCGCATGAGGAGGAAGGCCTTGTACTGTATATCCTCGGGGATGCCGTAATAGGCCTCGGCGACGGCGCCGGCCATGGCGGCGATGGTGTCCGAATCTCCGCCGATCGAGATGGCCTTGATTATCACGTCCTCGAAGGACTGCCCCTCCAGGAAGGCCTCTATCGCCTGCGGGCAGGAGCCCTGACAGCTGACGTCGAAGCGGTAGCCGGGGCGTATCCCGTCCAGCGTGAAGTCCAGCGGATAATAATTATCCTTTATGAACTGCCCGATCTCGTCCTTGCTCTTGCCCTTCCTGGCCAGGAATACGGCCGCGGCGATCGCCTGGGCGCCCTTTACGCCCTCGGGATGGTCGTGCGTGACCTCGGCCGTGAGCTTCGCGGCGTGCAGGGTCTCCTCGAGGCTGCCGTACATCCAGCCGGCGGGAGAGACTCTCATCCCGGACCCGTTGCCCCAGCTGTTGTAGGGCTCCCGTTCGCACATGTCGAGCCAGAGCCCGAAGCGCCCGCCGTAGCCGGCGTCCGGGAACAGGTGTCCGAAATAGTGCATCGAGTCTATGAGAGCGGTCTTCACGACCTCGTCGCTGTCGCCGTAGGAATCCATCAGAGCCCTGGCGACGGCCGCGGTCATGACGGAATCGTCCGTCGGGTAACTGTCCTTCCTCAAAAATACGATCTTGTCTGTCCTCTTCTCGTTGCGGAACTCGTAGCGCGAGCCGCACATATCTCCTATGATCGCTCCAAGCATGATATGCCTCCTTTTTCTCTTATACAACACGCTCTTCTCGGGCGGGAAAGGGGCCATTTCCCCGCGCGGCGCTTTGAGTATATCAAAGGGACCGCGGCTCCCGCTCACGGTCCCATGATACATCCGACCAATTTGTTTTTTGTCGACTGGCGGTGGACAATTCCGCGGCCGGGACCCTTAAGCGCCTATCAGCCTGCTGTAACCGTACTTGAGTATCTGCTCGTTGAATTCCCAGATATCGTATATACCGTGCTTCAGGAAATATGTCACGATGATATCGTACCTGCTCGCGCTGCTTAGGGCGATCCCCGCCGCGGCGAAGAAAGGCACCGCCTCTTCATATGTCAGTCTGAGAGCGAAGGCAAGGCCTACCGCGGTCTCAAGCGAGGGCCTGGCGGAGCCGCCGCTGATGAGCTTGCTCCAGGCGGACCTGCTCATATACGCCGCCTTGTAGACAGCCGAAGGCTTGTCGACGCCCTTTTCGGCCATGTAGCGGTAGAGCATGTCGACGAAGCTCTCGCCCTGCCCCGCGATCATCTCCTCAAGGGTCCTCGTGTCCTCCGCTCCGGCGGCCCTGAAGCTCCCCTTCACATACGCGTCGAGATCGCCCAGGACCGACCTGGCGATAGCTTCCGCCGGCCCGCCGTGAAGGACCAGGAAGACCTCCATGTCGGAATAGAGCCGCGTGTACTCGCTTATGGTGACGACCGCGATCTCCAGCGCCTTCGGTATGGGGAACCTCATGTTCCCCGCGGCGATGAGAGGAAAGGCGGCCGAGCGGCAGCCCAGCTTATCGGCCAGCTCCAGCGAGGAGCGGTAGCAGCTTCTGAGTATCGCGGCCTCCCCGTTCATCCCGCACGCGTAACGGGGGACACAGGTGTGTATCACATAGCGGGCCGGGATATTGTAAGCCCCGGTGTATACCGCTTCGCCCGGCAGCAGGCTCCCGGCCTTCTCGCGGCATTCCTTCTCGAAGGCTTCGCCGCCCAGCTCGTGCAGCAGCCTGTCGACCCCCGACCATCCCACGAGCTCGGGGTTGGTGGAATCGACGACCGCGTCGGCCTCGACAGTCGTTATATCTTTGTATACTACAGTAATGCTCATATGATAGAAGTCTTTCCTCCGCGGCTTTTCTTCGGCAGGGCCTTCAGGCCGCCGGAACGCTCCGCCCGGCAAAGCCGTCCTACCTCAGGAAGCGCCTCACGTCATCGGCCTTTGCCCCGGGCAGGAGCCCGCAGATATGCTCAAGGACGCGCTCGTACGACTCCTCAGGATCGCGGCTGTACATCGAGGATATATACTCGGCGCCCATGAACTGCTCGGGAGTCGCGTACTCGGCGATGCCCCAGCCGTACTCCCTGCCGTTCTTATCGGTCTGGTAGACGAAATTGGAGATGACGACGAAGCACTGGGCCTGCAGGCGGTTCACGCAGGTGTCGAAGCCCCCGCGCCCGCCCTTGCCGTAGCCGCCCAGGGCTTTCAGTTCCTTTGAGAGCAGCGGCCCGCGCGCCTCCACGAGATCGAAGAGATACTTGTCGCGGCGCTCGGAAAAGCCGTCGTTGTAAAAGCCCTCGTAGTCATAGCCGTCGCGGCGGCAGTTAGCCAGGTCTAAGAACCACTCGCGGCTGACGAAGGCCGCCTTCTTCTCGAAGAACTTGCCGTAGGCGCAGCCCGTCTTCTGTATGACAGGGCCCTTCCATTCCCAGATGCCCTCGGCGTCGTCGGAGAACCAGACCTGCGGCGCCGCGTGCTCCTCGATGGAAAAACCGGGCAGCGAATTGGCGAAATACGGCAGTATGCCGTACTCCTCTATCGCCTCCGTAAGGTCCTTCATCGTGCTGACAGTAAAATCGAATCCCACCTGCATGTTCTCCCCGCCGTTTGCCGGCGCAGCCTGTTCTGATATGATGATAGCGCAGTTACCGCCGCTGAAAGACGCGCCGGGTCCGGGCTCCCGGATCCGGCGCTGTCTGACGCTGATTCAGAAGTGACAGACGGATGTCACTTGGTAAAGCTGCCGAAGCCGGCGACGGCCTCATCGATGCTGAGCGCCCCGCTGCAGAGACCGTAGCAAGCCCTCCTGAGCTGTATGACGGCGTCATCCGTCAGGCCGAATTCCTCCGGCGAAACGGTCCTTGCTTGGGGAACGGAGCCGAAGGCCGCGTACATGCTGTTGAAGGACAGGTCTTTGGTCGGCGAGACGAGCCCCTTGTTCTGCGCCATCTCGCTCAGCTCGCGCGACGTGATCAGGAAACGCATGAATTCGTTGGCCATGTCCAGATCCGGGCTCTCCTTATTGACAGAGAACTGCAGGTTCGGCATGTCGAGGAAGAAGGCTCCCTCGTCAGCCAGGGGAACAGGCGCGAAGGTATACGCGAAGGGGTGGGCGCTGAAGGCCTCGGAGCGGCTCTCGCGCTTCTTCGTGCCGGAAACGGTATCTCCTGAGCAGGTCATCATCGGCACGTCGCCTTCAAAGAAGCGCAGGATCACGGCCTCATAATTGTTCTCGATCTCGCCGCAGGCGTCAAGATCCACGTGGCAGTCCTTCAGGAACTGCGTCATCTTCTCAAGAGAAGTCCGCATATACTCGCCGGCCGAGGGGTCGAGGGCGTTGAGTTTCTTGACGGCGTCCGCGTCGCCCGCCACGGCCCCGCAGAAGAACGGGTAGACAGTCAGGGTGAAGATAGAGGTCGTCTCCTCTTTGGAGAAGCCCATGATCGGGGACTTGTAGCCCTTTTCGTAGAACGCGTCGCACACCGCGACCAGCTCTTTATAGGTCGTGGGAACGCTCAGCCCTTCCTTTTCGAACAGATCTTTGTTCACGAGCATGCCGTAGGTGTTGGAGAAGACCGGCACCATCGGGAGAGAGCCGTCGTCGGTCTTGAGGATGATATTGCCGCGTATGCAGTCCAGATCGAGGCCGAGATCGGGATCGGCCAGGTCTTCGGCGTGGTCGATGGAAGCTTTATACTGGTCGCGCCCGTACATCCAGGAATAAGTCACGTAGATGTCGGGGGCGTCGTTCCCGTTCAGTACCGTCCCTATCATGTTGTTATAGTCGTCCACCTTGGTGAACATCAGCTCCACGTTCGGGTAGTGCTCGTTGAAACGGTCGAATTCCGCCTCCAGCGCCTCAAAGTTGCTGTAACCGCCGGCAACGCTGATCTGGCTTTTGACGGAGGTATCCAGAGCGGGCTTGAAGCCTTCTGCGGCCGCCGCTTCCTGCTCCTTCCGGCCGCAGGCGGCCAGGCCCAGGATCATCAGCGCCGCCAAAAACACACACACCGTTTTTTTCATGATCATTTCCTCTCTTCCTTGATCCTTCTGATCTCCTTGATGACTAATTTTATATCGACGGGCTTGGCGATATGACCGTCCATTCCCGCGTTCAGGCATTCCGTGATGTTCTCGGAGAAGGCGTCCGCCGTCATCGCCACGATGGGGATGGAGGAAGCCCAGGGATCCTCGAGCCTGCGTATCGCCCTGGTAGCGTCGAGACCGTTCATCTGGGGCATCTGCACGTCCATGAAGATCAGCTGGTAGCTGCCCTTCTCAGCCTCGCGCATCATATCCACGCAGATCTGCCCGTTCTCCGCCCGGTCGGCGTCGATCCCGAACATGGAGAGCATGGCGGAGATGACCTCCCAGTTGATCTCGTTATCCTCGGCGACGAGGACGCGCAGGCCGTGCAGGTCGGAATAATCGTCCTCCGGCTCCTGCGATACGGATTCCTTGCCGATCAGATCGTTTATCTTGTCATAGAGCGTCGAGCGGAAGAGCGGCTTGCTGACGAAACCGTTCGCGCCCGCGTCCTTCGCCCTGTCTTCGATGTCCGACCAGTCGTAGGCGGAGATCAGCAGGATGGGGATATTCTTGTCCAGCTCCGAGCGGATCCGGCCTATAGTCTCGATGCCGTCGAGCCCGGGCATCTTCCAGTCGACTATGACCACGCCGTAATCGCGCCCGGAAAGATGTCTGCTCTCTATCATGCCGAGCGCTTCCGGCCCGCTCTGCGCCTGCTCCACCGAAGCGCCGAGAGACTCGAGTGTATCGGCGGCCGTCTTGAGCATGGTCACATCGTCGTCGACGATCAGAACGTCGATGGGGTCGAGCCTCATGTCATCCCGCTGCCTTTCCGCCACGGGGATATCCAGCACGACAGTGAAGGTAGTGCCCTTCCCCTCCTCGCTCTGGCAATCGATCGTTCCGCCTATCAGCTCGACCATCTGCTTGGTGATGGCAAGGCCGAGCCCGGTCCCCTGTATGCTGTTGACGCGGCTGTCTATCTGGCGCGAGAAGGGCTGGTACATAGTCGCCATGAATTCCGGGCTCATGCCTATGCCGGTATCGGCCACGACGTAGGTAAGCTTTATGCAGCCGGGCTCCTCGCTCTTGTCCTCGCGCAGATCCACGCTGACCCTCCCGCCCGGCTCCGTGTATTTGATGGCGTTGGAGAGTATATTGATATAGATCTGATTCAGGCGGAGCTGGTCCGTGTACAGATATTCCTTCTCGATCTGATTGATGTGGAAGCTGAAGTCGATATTCTTCTCCTTGATCATCGGCTGCGAGATGTTCACGAGATTCTCGACCGTTTCCACGATGGAGAAGGTCAGCGGGCTCAGCCTCAGCTTTCCGCTCTCCACCTTGGATATATCGAGGATGTCGTTTATCAGCGTCAGCAGATGGTTGCTGGCGAGGCCGATCTTCCGCAGGCTGTCCTTCGTCGACTCCACGTCTCCCAGATTCTTTTCGGCGATGGTCGTAAGGCCGATGATGGCGTTCATGGGCGTACGGATGTCGTGCGACATGGTGGAGAGGAAATCAGTCTTCGCCCTGTTCGCGGATTCCGCTTCCTTCGCCGCGACCAGAAGACGCTTGTTCAGGTAGAGCATGTAGAACAGGTCGCAGAGGAAGAGGATCAGCATGCCCGCGGAAACGACGCCTATCAGCACCCAGTTCCCGACGTTCGCGGCCAGATCCTGCGCCGGCACGAGACCCAAAAGCGTCCAGCCGGCCGAGGCGGAGACCGGGGTAAAGGCAAGCACGCACTCCTGTCCGTGCGAATTGATCATTGAGACCGTGCCCGTCGACGCGGTGATCCTGCCGAACAGTTCCTTCGACGAGGCAAGATCCGAGGGATTATATGAGTCATAGAACTCGAAGAAGCTGGAATTCTTGAAATTGTACCCTTTGAGGATATAATCGCCGTTGGCGTCTATCATCGAGAGCTCGGCGTTGGCGAACTCCTCCTGCGGGAAGACCCATTTCTGCTCGAGCTCCGAGATGGGGATCACGCGGAGAAGGACCGCGGGGCGGGCAGTCCCGCTCAGGGGATCGCGCAGATCGACGATATTGCAGAAGGCCAGTGACTGCTCGCCGTTCATCGGATTGGTGTAAGCCCGCGAGACATTGACAGACTCCCCGATATCATCGATCCAGTCCACATTATCAAGGAGGGCCACGCGGCTGTAGGAGACTTCATAATCGTCCGTCGTGCCCTGTTTCGGACGCGTGGAGAGCCCCGTGAGCGTGTCGAGGGGGATCAGATGCGCCGAGGCGCTCGCCAAAACATGCGAGACGCGGATATAATCGGCGGCCTCTTCGATAGTCATTCCCTTATTGTTGATATAGTGCGCCCAGACGTCGCAGATCCTCTGCTCGCCCTCCAGATAGTTCTCTGTGACCCGCACCAGGGCGACCGTCGTATGCTCG
>JAEEIC010000123.1 GCA_016281165.1 Bacillota bacterium
AAGTACAGGATGGTCATCGTGGGCTGCGGAAGGCTGGGCCAGGCCATCGCCAATTACATAGAGAGCTACGAGCCCCACTATGATATAAGAGGAATATTCGATATCAAGGACGAGCTCATCGGCAGAGAGATCGCGGGCGTCGCTGTCTCGCACTAGAGCGAGATGGAAGCCTTTCTTTTAAGGGAACGCATAGACATCGGCGTCGTCACCGTGACCAAAGAAAAAGCCCAGACCGTCTCCGAACAGCTGGTCGCGGGAGGGGTCAAGGGCATATGGAACTTCGTGCCCGCCGACATCTCGGTCCCGGACACGGTCAGCGTCGAGAACATCTACATCGCGGACTCGCTGCACGTGCTGACCTACAACATGAACCACGAAGATTAAAAGAGCAGAAATAAAACAGCCGCTTCGTACGAAGCGGCTGCTCTTTGCTGTTTTGCTCGCGCTTTATTCGGGCTGGGGTGCCCCCATGGGGCAGAGACCGGCGCAGTTGCCGCAGTCGATGCACTTCTCGGGATCGATGACGTACTTGCCGTCGCCCTCGGAGATCGCTTCTACAGGGCACTCAGCGGCGCAGGCACCGCAGCTGATGCAAGCATCGGTAATAACATATGCCATATTTTGTTCCTCCTTGTTCATGGGATGAGCGAACGCTCTGATAATGATAATATACCAAACCGCGTAATTGTAAACAAGGAATTTCATTAGATTATAAAAAGAAAGTATTAAGAGTTTATTAAACACACTGAGATATAAGAACATGAGGATAGTAGGTTTTTCGGGAAAGAGCGGCACCGGCAAGAGCTTCGCTTCGGCCGAGCTCTGCGGCAGGCTGGGCATAGAGGCGGTCATAGACGACGGCCTTTTCATCGTGAAGGGGAATATCGTCGCCGGGACCTCGGCGAAGAAGCAGCCCACGAGGCTGGGGGCCGTGAAGACCGCGATCTTCACCGACGACGCCCACCGGGACGAGGTCGCCGCGGCCATCGCCGCCTCGGGCGTATCCTCCCTCATGGTCATCGGCACCTCCGACCGCATGGTCGACGAGATCTGCAGCAGGCTGGGCCTGGGGCAGCCGGAGGAGCATATACATATAGAGGACGTCTCTTCTCCCGAGCAGATCAAAAAGGCCGTGCGCCTGCGCTCCTCCGCCGGGACCCACATCATCCCCGCCCCGACCATGCAGGTCAAGAAGCAGTTCTCGGGCTATTTTCTCGATCCCCGCAAGGGCTTCAGAAAGGACGAGCAGGGCAAGGGCCTGAGCAGCGAGAAGACCCTCGTCCGCCCCACCTACAGTTACATGGGCGATTTCGAGATCTCCGACAAGGTCATCAGCGACATAGTCTCGTATACCGCCAAAAATGACGACGCCATCTCCGACGTGATCTGGGTCGCCTCCAACAACGAGGAGGACGGCCTCTACATCAGGATCATACTGCGCTGCCGCTACGGCAGGCCGGTCAAGGAGAGCGCGAGGGCCCTGCAGGAGAAGGTCTGGCAGGCCGTCTCCCAGATGACCGCCTTCAACATCCTCGGCATCGAGGTCGAGGTACGTGAATTTAATATGAAGAATGAAAAAACAGTCTAAGTTGCTCTTGACAATCCGGACTGCGCGGATATAATGAATGATGTTAGCACTCAAAGAAAAAGAGTGCTAACAGACTGAAGAGATAAATAAATATCAGGAGGAATATTTCATGAATATCAAACCTTTAGGAGACAGAGTGCTCATCAAGAGGCTCGAGGCCGAAGAAAAGACCAAGAGCGGCATCGTCCTTCCCGGCGCGGCCAAGGAGCAGCCCCAGCTGGCTGAGGTCCTGGCGGTAGGTCCCGGCACCGACGAGGTCAAGATGGAAGTCAAGAAAGGTGACCAGGTCATCTTCTCCAAATATGCAGGCACCGAGGTCAAGCTCGACGGCGAAGACCTTATCCTTGTGAGCCAGAAGGACATCCTGGCGGTCGTAAAGTAAAGAGGTAAGTACAATGGCAAAAGAAATCACTTTCGGCGAAGAGACCAGAAGAAAGCTCCAGGCCGGCGTAGACAAGCTGGCTGATACCGTAAAGATCACCCTCGGCCCCAAGGGCAGGAACGTGGTCATAGAGAAGGCCTACGGCGCTCCGATGATCATCAACGACGGCGTATCCATCGCCAGAGAGATCGATCTTGAGGATCCCTATGAGAACATGGGCGCCCAGATCGTCAAGGAAGTCGCCTCCAAGACTAACGACGTCGCGGGCGACGGCACCACCACCGCCACCCTGCTGGCCCAGGCCATCGTCAGGGACGGCTTCAAGAACGTTGCCGCCGGCGCCAACCCCATGGTCCTCAAGAGGGGCATCCAGGGCGCGGTCGACGTGGCAGTCGAAGCCATCAAGAAGAACAGCAAGCCGGTCGTGGGCAAGGATTCCATCGCCCAGGTCGCTTCCGTCTCCGCGGGCGATACCGAGATCGGCGGACTCATCGCCGACGCCATGGATAAGGTCGGCAACGCCGGCGTCATCACCGTCGAGGAATCCAAGTCCATGGGCACCGAGCTCGAGGTCGTCGAAGGCATGCAGTTCGACAGAGGCTACCTCTCCGCTTACATGGTGACCGACACCGACAAGATGGAAGCTGTCCTCGCCAACCCCGACATCCTCATCACCGACAAGAAGATCTCCAACATCCAGGAGATCCTGCCCATACTCGAGCAGGTCGTCCAGCAGGGCAAGAAGCTGCTCATCATCGCTGAAGACGTAGAGGGCGAGGCTCTCGCCACCCTCGTGGTCAACAAGATCAGGGGAGTCTTCGACTGCGTGGCAGTCAAGGCCCCGGGCTTCGGCGACAGAAGAAAAGAGATGCTCAAGGATATCGCCATCCTGACCGGCGCGACCGTCATCAGCCAGGAACTGGGCTACGATCTTAAGGACGCCACCCTCGATATGCTGGGCAGCGCCGCTACCGTCAAGGTCAGCAAGGACAACACCGTCATAGTCGACGGCGCGGGCGACAAGGAAGCCCTCAAGGCCAGAGTCGAGCAGCTCAACGCCGAGCTCGCCAGGACCACCTCCGATTACGATCAGGAGAAGCTCCTCGAAAGACTGGGCAAGCTCTCCGGCGGAGTAGCCGTCATCAAGGTCGGCGCGGCCACCGAGACCGAGCTGAAGGAAAGAAAGCTCAGGATCGAGGACGCCCTCAACGCCACCAAGGCGGCTGTTGAGGAAGGCATCGTTCCCGGAGGCGGCGTCGCTCTCGTCAACGTCATCCCCGAGGTCAAGAAGTATGCCGACGCCCAGAAGGGCGACGCCAAGACCGGCGCCCAGATCATCGTCAGGGCTCTGGAGGAGCCTGTCCGCCAGATCGCGGAGAACGCTGGCTTCGAAGGCTCCGTCGTCGTCGCCGAGGTCAAGAAGCACAAGGTAGGCGTGGGCTTCAACGCTTCCACCGAGAAGTACGAAGACATGATGAAGTCCGGCATCGTCGATCCGACCAAGGTCACCAGGTCCGCTCTGCAGAACGCGGCTTCCGCCTCCGCTCTGCTGCTCACCACCGAAGCCGGCATCGTCGAGATCAAGAAGGAAGACCCCGCGGCCGCTGCCGCAGCAATGAACGGCGGCATGGGCGGCGGAATGGGAATGATGTAGTCAAATAGACTGCAGGATCCTGACCGGTACGAAATGATATAAGACGTTTGAGGGAGCTCCCTTAAAGCCCGCGCAGGGCTTTGGGGGAGCTCTTTTTTACGGCAGGCTTGAATCGCGCGGGCCCATCAATTAAAATATCAGTATATTTTCGCAAAGGAGCGTGTATTTTATGAAAAGAAAGACACTGTTCGCTATATTGCTTGCGCTCGCGCTCTGCGTGAGCCTTATCCCCGCCGCGGTCTTCGC
>JAEEIC010000124.1 GCA_016281165.1 Bacillota bacterium
AGGAGACCGATGATCATGCCGAAGCGCTCGTGACGGTTTCCGTCACCGTCGCTCCCAAGCCTGTCACCATTGTCTCGGTTTCCGCTTCCGACCGGGATTACAAAAGTGGCGACCTTTACGTTGAGGCCGAGGTCGTGCTGAGCGAAGAACTGTCCTCCGCAGACTACACTGTGTTCGCCAGGATGGATAATGACGCGGCAGGCAACAATAAAAAAGTTACTGTAACTGTATCTTTGAACAACGATAATTACGTGCTTGAAGAGGATACGATCAGCACGACCGTGAACATCAGAAAGCCCGAAAATCATGAAAGTTCCGGCGGCGGAGGCGGCTCGATCGGCGGTGGCGGTTCCATCGGCGGCGGAGGTGGCTCGATCGCAGGAGCGGGAGGCTCTTCAGATCCTGTCGACGCTGTTGAAAAGCTCATCAAGGCTATCGGGACCGTCACATCGGAGAGCAGGGAAAAGATCGACGCCGCGAGAAGAGCCTACGACGCCCTCAAGTCTTCCGAGAAGATCCAGGTCGAGAACTACTCCCTCCTCCAGGAAGCTGAGGCCGCGTTCGCTGAGCTTCAGAACAGAAAAGACCTTCCGTTCACCGACGTGAGCAAGGACGACTACTATTACGACGCCGTCCGCTGGGCATTTTTCTCCGAGCCTCAGATAACGGACGGGACGAGCGCGACCACCTTCAGCCCGGCCTCAGGATGCACCAGGGGACAGGTCGTGACCTTCCTCTGGAGGGCTGCCGGCTGTCCCGAGCCCGAAAGCAGTGTAAACCCCTTCGAAGACGTGGCCGAAAGCGATTACTTCTACAAGCCGGTGCTCTGGGCTGTGGAAAAGGGCATCACAGAGGGAACGACTCCGACGACCTTCAGACCCTCCTGGACCTGCAGGAACGAGCACATCCTGACCTTTATCTGGCGCGCGATGGGAAGTCCCGAAGACAAGGGCTCCGAACAGACGAACGACTACTGGCTCGATGCCTTCAACTGGGCGAAAGGCCTCGGGATGCTCGAAAAGACCGGCGCCGGCCTTGAGAACATCGCCGATGATTGCCCGCGCTGCAACGTAGTCCAGTTCCTGTATTCATATTTTGAAATGAACGAATAGATCATTCGTGAGATCATTCCGGATGGATCGTAAGATCAGATGCCGCCTCAGGGCGGCATCGTCTTATGTGTAAAAGCTTTGGACGCCGAAAAATCATGCTTGCCAATTTTGAACATGTAGGTTATACTATTTAACCGCATCGGTATTTGATCGTATATTTGAGAGGCTGTTATGCAGAAGGGAAGACTCATAGTCATCTCCGGGCCTTCGGGCACCGGCAAGGGCACGATATGCAGGGAGCTGCTCAAGTCCAAAGACCTGGACCTCAGCATAAGCATGACCACCAGAGCTCCGAGAAGCGGCGAGATCGACGGCGTCCACTATTATTTCGTGAGCCGTGAGGAATTCGCCGAGACCGTTGAAAACGGAGGGCTTCTGGAGCACGCGGAGATCTACGGCAACTTCTACGGGACTCCCAGAGCCGCTGTCCTCGAAAGGCTCGACAAGGGACGGGATGTTCTCCTTGAGATCGAAATGGACGGCGCCGTCCAGGTCAAGAAGTCCTATCCCGACGCCGTGCTCATCTTCATCCTTCCGCCCAGCCTCGAGGTCCTGAAAAAGAGGCTCACAGGCAGGGGCACCGAGACCCCCGAACAGATCGAGACCCGCACCTCGAGGGCACTCGCGGAGATTCACCGCATATACGATTACGATTACAGTATCATAAACGACAGGCTCGAAGACGCCGTCTCCGATGTGAGGACCATCATCAGGGCCGAGCATCTCAAGGTCGGCAGCGGCTCGGAGCAGCTCGTGAGACAGTATGAGGAGGAAAAATAATGCTTTTATATCCGTCTGTAGATGAACTCAAGACTAAGGTCGACAGCAAGTACACCCTGGCCATCATGGCCGCCAAGAGAGCCAGAGATCTGATCGACGGAAAGCCCATGCTCACCCTCGATACCGAGAACGAGAAGCCTCTCTCCGTCGCCACCCAGGAGATCTCCGACGACCTCATCAGCTACAAGAGAGTGGAAGAGAGCGCCTCTCCTGAAGAGCTCCCCGAAGAGGAGCCCGCTGAGGAAGAAAGCGAAGAGCCCGAAGCCGCCGAAGAGGGCGAAGAGGAGAGCGAAGTCTCCGAAGAGGAGTAAAGCGAGATATCACCGGGACCGGCTCTGCCGGTCCTTTTTGTCTTTATCAGCGGGAAGTCCCGCGGGAGGCTTTATGGAAGGTCTGTATCAGAGGACTGAGCTGCTCGTCGGCAGCGAAGGCATGAAGAGGCTCATGGGGGCGAAGGTCCTGGTCGTGGGCCTGGGAGGAGTGGGAGGCTTCGTCACCGAAGCCCTGGTTAGAGCCGGGGTCGGCTTCCTGGGGCTCTGCGACAGCGACGCCGTGGACGAGACCAATCTCAACCGCCAGATAATAGCCCTCAGGAGCGATATAGGAACGCTAAAGACCGAGGCCTTCACGAAGCGCATAGGAGATATCAACGCGGACTGCGTCCTCAGGACCTTCCCTTTCAGGATCGGGGACGAAGAGCAGGCTGACGGTTCCTGCGTGCTGCCGGTCAGCGCTCTTGATATCGAAGGCTGGGACTATATCGCCGACGCCATCGACGACGTCAGGGCCAAGGTCGCGCTCATAAGCGCGGCGAGAGCGGCGGGAGTTCCGGTCATCAGCTCCATGGGCACCGGCAACAAGCTCCATCCCGAGCGCTTCAGGATCGCGGACATCGCGAAGACCCACACCGATCCTCTGGCCAAGGCCGTGCGCGTCAAGCTCAGGCAGCAGGGGACAGAGAAGGGCGTCAAGGTGCTCTTTTCCGATGAGGAGCCCATAGTAAAAGGCGCCAAGCCCGTCCCGAGCATATCCTTCGTGCCGTCTGTCGCGGGCCTCATGATCGCGGGCGAGATCATCAGGGATCTCATCGCGGGCAGCGGCGCCGAATAGCGGGCCTGCGCGAAAAAAAACGCCGGAAACATTCAAATATCAACAAAAAGTGCTTGCGCAAGCGGCGCGCCTGTAGTATATTCTATAGGCGCGCATTTTATGTGAGCATATTTTGTTGAGCTTTAATGCTCAGATCAATCGTCACATCCGGATAGCCTACGGTGCCCGCAAGGGTCGCAAAGCGCCGGGTGGAAGTACTAACCGGGAGGTAAAAAGAATGTCAGTTATTTC
>JAEEIC010000125.1 GCA_016281165.1 Bacillota bacterium
CACGGCGAGGCAGATGAGTATGCTCAGAGCCTGCGAGGCGACGGTGGCGGCCGCGGCTCCCGAAGCTCCCATACCCAGGCCCCTTACGAACCAGAGGTCGCCGAAGACGTTGAAGACGGCGGCGATGGCGACGGAAAGCAGCGGAGTCTTCGAGTCGCCCATGCCCCTGAAGACCGCGCCGAGCAGGTTGTACGAGACGATGAAGAGGAAGCCCGCCCCGCAGATGGTGACGTAGGATACGGTCTTTTCGAAGGCTTCGGGAGGAGCGTTCATCATAGCGCACAGAGGCCCGGACGCGAGGGGGATCGCGGCGCTGAGCGCAAGAGCGAGGACGCCGAAGAGCCTGATCCCGCTCCTGATGATGCCGCCCGCTTCCTTTATCCTGCCCGCGCCGATGAACTGGCCCAGCAGGATGGTCACTCCAACGGCCAGATTGACGACGGTATGGGTCAGGGTCGCCATGATCTGGGCTCCGGTCGAGACCGCGGAGACGTCGGCGGCGCTGCCGTATTTGCCGACTATCATCAGGTCCACGGCGCCGTAAAGGGACTGTAGCACCATCGCTCCCATCACGGGCAGGGCGAACATTATGAGAGGGCCGGCGATGGGCCCTCTTGTGAAATCGTT
The DNA here is from genome assembly GCA_016281165.1 of Bacillota bacterium. Classification (GTDB taxonomy): domain Bacteria; phylum Bacillota; class Clostridia; order Peptostreptococcales; family Anaerovoracaceae; genus RGIG2707. The sequence goes on from JAEEIC010000125.1 coordinate 628, forward strand.
GTGCTTCTGCATGAGGTCTGATTTCTTCGGGACGGCGCTCCGCCCCGGACTTTACACCGCGGGGGGAAGGAAGATCAGTCCCAGCCCCAAAGAGGCGGCGTTGGCGGCCAGGGTCTTGAGAAAAAGACGCGGGACGTCCGCGGCGCAGAGCCTGTATACGCGGTATTCGGCGAATACTGCCGCCGCCTCCAGAAAAACGGCCGCGGGCAGCAGTCCCGTCACTCCGAGGATGAGGTTCATCGTCAGATTGGTCGCGATATTGGCGCAGACGACGACTGTGAGCTCGTCTCTGCCGCGCAGGCCGAAGAGATACATCAGCGGAGTCTCGATGAGGACGGTGAGCAGGCAGGCTGCCCACATCATTTCTTCCTCTTGAAGATGATGAACGCTATAAGCGCGGCGCAGAGAGCGATGAGGGCCGCAGGCAGAGCGAACGAGCGGCGGACGGGCTCGGGGGGAGCGAGAGCGTCGGCGAAGGCCGGGAAGACGCTCAGGGCGAATATGGCGGCCGTGAGGGCGGTGATCCTTGTTTTCATATTTCCACCTACTTTTTTCCTGTCTTTCTGATCACGGCGGCTATGATCCAGACGCACAAAGCGATCAGCGCGGCCGGGACCGCGTACGCCGCGATCTTAAAGCCGACCGGGAACGCCACGTCGGCGAAGGCGGTACCGGTAAAGGCGAAGGCGATGGCCGCTGTGAGCAGGATCCTTCTCGAACGCATGTTTTCGGCCTCCTCTTACTTTCTGTTCCTTCTGATCACGAAATATATTATGGCGGCGCAGGCGAGGATGATGATGACCGGCACCGCGTATGAGGGCTTCTTTTCCGGCAGCTCCTGCGGCCGCGGAAGAGCGGGGACGTCCGCGTAGACGGCCTCGGCCGCCGAGGCGATGAGCGCCAGAGCGGTCATGAGCATGTATCTGAGCTTCATATCGTTTCCCTCCCTTTGCGGGGCGGCCCCGTGCGCTCCGCTTCCTTTACGGAAAACAGTATAGCATAAAGAGCGAAGGATATACAGAGCAGAGTCAGCGCCCCTGCCGCGGGACCGGTGAGGGGGATCAGCGCCCCCATGAGCGTGCCGGGCCAGAGGGCCGAGGCCGCGAGGCCGAAGGCCGTCCCCGGGCTTTCGGGCATGATGCGGAAGAGCAGCCAGAGGGTCACGGGCATGGTGAGATTGAGCAGCAGCTGGCCCAGAAGCGACAGCGGCATGCTGGCAGTGAAGAAGACTATGCAGACCGCGCAGAGAGGGAGCGATATGAGCGCCGTCCTCCTCTCCCCCGCGCGGTCGACGAAAAAGCCTCCGAGCGATTTGCCCAGGAAAACGAAGAGGGTGAGCAGCAGGGCCTCCTTTGTTCCCGTCTTCCAGGGAAAGCTCACGACCGAGCCGCCTATGGCTCTCACCGCCACCGCTCCCGTGAGGAGACCGGCATATATAGACTCGGGACGCGGGGGAGCCGGCAGCCCGGAGGGCGGATCCCCAGCCCCCGCGCGGAGCGCCGGGCGGGGCTTGTCCCAGTTTAAGGGCGCTCTTCTTTCGGAGATGAAGACCAGGGCCGCGGCCAGAGCCAGCAGTATCCCGAAGGCGGGCGCCAGCGAAGGCCAAAGGGTCCCCAGAGTGACGCCGAAGGCGCCGGGCGCGACGAAGAGGCCCAAAGACCGGGCCTTCCCTTCCGAATGCTCGAGCGTCACCGTCCCCGCGCAGACGTGGAAGACGCTGTTGCCGCAGCCGGCGATCACAGCGCGGAGCACCGGGCCCGGGGCGAAGAGCGAGAGGCAGACAGCGGCCGTGGAAAGAGCCTGCAGGACCGCCCTGTCCCTCCTCTTGTCTACCCACAGGCCGACCAGGCACTGAGTCGCGAAAGCGAGGCTGTCGTATATAAGGACAGCCTCGTAGAAATGCGCTCCCCGGGAGAGGGCCATGAGTCCCGAGACGCAGGCCCCGTCCACAAGAAGGTGCGATATGCAGTTCAAAAGAAGGATGGTGTTCAATGTCTTCAGCGGGGCCGGCCCCGATCAGGGCCGACCGTATCCGCTATTCTCCGTAGAGCTCCGCTATCATGGCCTCTCTTCCCTGCATCTTCAGGACCTCTTTGAAGCTGTACTTGGGTCCCGAGGGAGGAAGCTCGCCGTCTTTGAGCTTCAGGTACTCTATGGCGTAGGTCGCGTGCGAGCAGGCGCCGTAGATGAGGCAGTCCTCGTCGATGTCGAACTTCTCGTTGTGGTTGGCGGCGCCGGTGCCTTTTTCCGGCTTATTGGCGCCCAGACCGGCGAAGACTCCCGGCCACATCTTGAGATACATGGCATAGGACTCGCTGCCCATGGAGGGCTCGGCGGTGCCGACGCTGGCTTCGCCCATCTCTTTGCCTATGACCTTCCTCGCGAAGGCGGCGTAGGCGGGCTCGTTGATGGTGGCAAGGCCCGGCACGCTCCAGATATCGAAGCGGGCGGTGCAGCCGAAGCTCTCGCAGGTCGACTCGATGATCTTCTTCATCTCGTTGTGGAAGGTCATGCCGGCGGTCTCGGGATCGTAGGTCCTCATGGTGCCGCCGAAGGTCAGGGTCTGGGGGATGACGTTGGCCACCGCTCCCGACTGCAGCACTCCCACGGAGTAGGTGCAGGTCTGGTAGGGATCGACGGCCGTGAGGCGCAGGGCCTGCATGCGCTGGTAGACCGCGACGAAGGCGTCTATGGGGTTGATGGACTTGTCGGGCCGCGAGCCGTGGCCTCCCCTGCCCTCTATGGTCACCTGGAAGCGCATGGAGCCGGCGTTGACCCTGGTATCGTTGACCGCGAGGAAGCCGGTGTCCAGAGTGCAGCCCACGTGGAGCCCGTAGCAGGAATCGACGTGGATGCCGTGCTTGTCCATGTAAGCGAAGATATAGCGCACGTTGCCGCCGCCCTCCTCGCCCCTCTCAAAGCAGAGGATGACGGTGCCGTTGATCTCGTCCTTCTTTTCGAGCAGTATCCTCGCCGCGCCGAGCAGGCCCGCCACGTGGCTGTCGTGGCCGCAGGCGTGCATGACGCCGGGGTTCTTCGACCAGACCACCCTGTTGTTCTTAAGATTATCCTTCTCCAGCACGGGCAGGGCGTCGCAGTCGGCGCGAAGGAGCACGGTGCGTCCCGCTCTGGGCCCTCTGATGAAGCCCAGGACCCCGCCGTTCTCGACGACGATGTGCTCTATGCCCAGCTTCGTCAGTTCCTCGTCTATATACTTTACGGTGTTGTATTCCTGGCCGGTGAGCTCGGGATTCTCGTGCAGATACCTGCGCGCTCCGACCATGTAATCGTAATACTTTCTTGCGGTCTCGAGATTGGTCATTCTTGCTCCTTTCTTTCACCCGCGCTGATCCGCGAGCCTGCCGAAGGCTTCCTTGAGTTTATCCGCGGAGACTGTGCAGGAGAACCTCACGCAGCCCTCCCCGCCTCTGCCGAAGAGGCTCCCGGGCGTCGCCAGGATATGCTTTTCCTTAAGGAGGCGGGCGCAGAACTCCTCCGAGCTCAGGCCGCTCCTTTTGACAGAGGGGAAGAGATAGAAGGTCCCCTGAGGCTTCCTCACGTCGATCCCGGGGACGAGCGAGAGCAGCTCCGCCCCCAGCGTCACTCTTTCCCTGAATATGGGCACGTAAAGGCTCCTGAGCCTTTCCCCTTCCCTTACCGCCGCCAGCGCCGCCCTCTGCGAGACGCTGGGCGCGCAGTAGGTCATCCAGTCGCTTATGCGCAGGATCACTTCCAGGAGGGCGGGATCTGCCGCGATCCAGCCGACCCGCCAGCCCGTCATCATGCAGTTCTTGGAGAAGCTGCCGATGCTGACCGCGTTCCTCACGGCGCCGGGCAGGCCCAGTATGGACCTGAAGGGGGCGTCGTAGACGAGATCGGTGTAGATCTCGTCGGCCAGGATGACGATATCGTGGGACTGCGCGAAATCGAGCAGCAGCCTCAG
>JAEEIC010000126.1 GCA_016281165.1 Bacillota bacterium
AACGGCAAAGCAGGCAGGAGCACCGTCTCCGGCTGGGAAAAGACCGTCACGCTCGAAGCCAAAGTCCCGGAGGGCCGCGAGTTCGTGCGCTGGGAGGTAAAGAACGGGGGCGGCAAGCTGCCGAACGGCAGGAGCTGCACCACCATCGCCGATCCTTATTCCCGCGATACCACCTTCACCTACAGCAGAAAATATACCGAGAACGGCAAGACCCTCGGTATGGATTACAACGGCGACGAGCTGGTATGGATAGAGTGCGTGACGAGGGAAAGAGACCCTTATGTGATGCTGACGAACCCCAAAACGGGCAATTATGTTTCGCTCGGTCTGGGCTGCAGCCTTTATAAGGACGGCAGCGTCCGCGAGGGCGGGACTGAGGACGATCCCGATCACGTGGCGTATTTCTTTGACGACAACGTGCTCTACCTGAGGGATTACAGGGGCGACATGATCGAGCTGCGCGCTTACTCCGCCCAGGATTTCACCGTCATCCTCCAGGGCAGGAACGTCATCGATTCGAACGCCTGGGCCGGCCTCGTCTGCAATGACGAGTTCGGCGGCGATCTGACCATTACTACCGATGAGTATACAGGCAATAAAGGCTCTCTTGAGATCAATATCGGAAAGAGAGGCTACGGTTACGGCATCGCCGTCTCGACCGGTATCAGGAACAAGCACGACATCACGATCTCCGAGAACGCTGATATAAAGATAAACGCGAGCGTCGATCCGGCTTCCGGTAACAAGGACTCCGACACCTACGGCGTCTTCGCCACCGGCGAGCTGCGCGTTTCGGATCAGGTAAATATAAACATCACCGCCAACGGACCCGATCTGAAGCAGACCAACAGGGTCTATAACGTCTACGGCCTCTACGCCAGAGACAATATCACCGTCGACACCGAAGGCGAGATATACGTCACCCTCGGCACCATGGGCTGGCAGGAAGGAGCGGCGATAAAAGCCCGCAGTGTCTTCTTCGACATGGTGGACTGGTGCGAGCTGGCGATGGGCACCGATCTGAGCGGCAAAAAGGTGCTGCCCGCTGTCAGGGGCGAACTGATACTTTCCGAGAATCTCGGGGCACACAAGTACGAGAAATATACTGACCGCCACATCACCCGCATCTGCGGCTCTATCCCCGTGAAGCTTCCCGAAGGCGAGGGCTACAGGATAACTCTCAAGGAAGGCCAGCGGGTCGACAGTCAGAAGAACCTGATCGTGTCCAATGACGACGTGATAAAGCTGCGCGTCGATCTTGAGCCCGGCTATCTGTTCGCGCGGAACTCCTGCATGCTCCAGGGCGGCAGATATCTTTCCCCCGTCAGGGAAAGCGGCGCGTATCAGGACTTTGACGTCAAGATGCCGGACAAGGGCTATACAGATCCGGGGCTCTCCGTGAGCGGCATACGCAGGATAGACCCCTTCAAGTCGGTGAGCAGAGACCTCACGGCCCATCCCGAGGCTGCCGTATCCCTGGCATATACCATAGAAAGCGCCGAATATGAGCTGGCGAAGACCGAAGCCAGGGGCAGCAAGCCCTGGATATTCGTCGAGAAGAAGACCGCGGACGGATGGGAGATCGTGGAGGGAGGTTCCGCCAAACTGGCCTCCGCCGGCAGGGTCACCTTTACCGACCCCGATCCCGCCTCTTCCGGAAGCAGGGACACCTACCGCTTTGTCCTGCCCCTCGCCGGAGACAACTATCGCAGCGACACCATAGAGGTGACCCGCAGCAATAAGTCTTCGGCTCTGCGCGCCTCGGCTGTCGAGCTCTACGTAAGACAGAGGGATATGTATTCACAGCTTGAGGCGAACGGCTATCCCGCGGCCTACGACGACTACAGGACCTGGGTCCGCATGGATGCCGAACATTCCGTACTGTACAAGTCAAAGAGGAACGGTGAAAGGATCTACAGCTATACTGCCGCAGGCTCCATGCCCGATTTCAGCTGTGACGTCGCGGCGAGGTTCGACGCCGAGACGGGGACCCTCATACTTTACGCTGAGCATTTCATGGATTCGAAGGACAGAGCCGGCGCGTCTATAGGCGCCATACGCGTTCCTTCGGACAGCCGGGGCGACCTTACCATCAGACCCATCGGCAATATCGAGATCCAGAACAACACTGTGAAATACTACCGCAAGGACGGAAAGGCTGATATACAGGCTGCCGCGATATCCAACCCGGGAGGGGGCATAGTCTTCACCAGCGCCGACGCCGATACTTTGGCCAGGATCGACATCTATACGATCTCGGAGCCTGACTCGACGATGTCGGGCGGAAAGCTCACGGGCTTTACCGTCAAGGGCGTTGAGGCCGACGGCGATATCACGTTAAGAAACAGAGCCGTCGTGGAAGTCTATCCCGAATGCACCGTCGGGAGCACCGCGTCCGCCATGCAGAAGTTCATCGGCTTCCATTCTCAGGGCAGCATCGTCCTGCAGAACAGATCCGCGGCGGAGATCATCATGATCGATAAGGGCTTCGATCAAGGCATTGGCTTCTTATCTGAAGGGAGGAACACGGTCCTTATCGATGACTCCGCGAGTGTCGATATGGAGATACGCACAGACGAAAACAGTCCCCACACCCTGGATTCCAGCTGCATCACAGCTGATGAATGCAATATCTATACATCCTCCAATACGCTCTACTTTACTGTTGAGCAGAACAACCCCGGCACTGCCAGGGGCATCAACGTCAGGACCGGCTCCGAGCTCGATCTGGCGGATACGAATCTGCGTATCGTTGTCTACAGCGCGGACAGAGGCTGCTACTGCTTCGGCGGCAGCGGGACGATAAGATTCCAGTCTGCCGGGCATACTGAATTGAGCTGGATGGATGCGGGAGGCAGCAAAGGAGCCGCCTTTGAGCAGACAGATGTGGATGGCCTCGACGGCCCCGTTACCGTCATAGGTCCATCCACCTACGAGCATCCGTCTTTACCGGATATAGTCTTCTATGGAGAACATATCGTCGACGGCGCGCCCAGGAGCCTTACGATCAGAGACAGCAGCGGCAGCATGGGCGAGGCGAACTTCCGCTGGGTGCTTCCGAAATATGAGGATCTCCGAAACAGGAGTTCGGGCATCACCGCTCCGGCCGGCTCTGCGGTCTATTTCGATCTGCCCGTCTTCTATGTCGGTCATACCATCGATTCCCGCATCCCCGTGGCGGTCAGAGAGAGCGACAAGTCTGACTACAAATATATGTTCACCATGCCCGACTGCGATGTGCAGCTGATCGCCCAAAGAAGCGGCGAGAAGCCCAGCTATAACGTCACCGCTTACGTGAACAACAGCCTCTACACCGGCGATGAGCCCGAAAAGAAGTACTTCGTCTCCGAGGGCGAAAAGCTGCCTGCTCCCGCGCCTCTTGCCGGCCTTCCCGGTCTTGAGAACTGGGAGTTCACCGGCTGGTTCGCGGATCAGGCCTGCACCGCGGCCTTCGACTTCGATAAGCCCGTCACCGCCCACACGGCGGTCTACGCGGGCTGGAGGAAGCTGGCCGATACGGGAGCCGCGTCGTTTACCGTAAGCTTCAGCGCCAACGGACAGGGCACGGCTCCGGCCACCCAGTCCGTAAAGAGCGGGGGCAGGGCGGTAAAGCCCGCCGATCCCGCGGCGGAAGGCTGGGTCTTCGGCGGCTGGTATACTGAGAGCGGCTGCGTCAACGCCTTCGATTTCAATACGCCCATCACGAAGAACACCAGGCTCTACGCCAAGTGGACGAAGGCTTTAGGGACGGTCCCCGGCAAGAAGGATACTATCCCCTTTACCGACGTCTCGAAGAGCGACTATTTCTACGACGCCGTGGTCTGGGCCTTCAACGCCGAGCCCCAGGTGACCGACGGCACCTCGCCGACCACCTTCAGTCCGAAGAACACCTGCACCAGGGGCCAGGTAGTGACCTTCCTCTGGAGAGTCATGGGCTGCCCTGAGCCCAAGACCAAAAACAACCCCTTTGCCGATGTGAAGGAGAGCGACTGGTTCTACAAGCCCGTCCTCTGGGCGGTGGAGCAGGGCATCACCGACGGTACGTCACCGACCACCTTCAGCCCCAAGACCACCTGCAGGAACAGCCACATCCTGACCTTCATCTGGAGGGCTGTGGGACGGCCCGGCGATACCGGCGCCGAGAAGACCAGCCAGTGGTACGCCGACGCCTATAACTGGGCGAAGTCGAGCGGTTTCCTCGAAGGCTCCTACACCGGGACCTTTGATATAAACGCCCCGTGCCCGAGAGCGAATGTGGTCTACTATCTCTGGAAGATGAGCAAATAACGTCATTACAAGTTCACCGGGACCGTTTTGACGCGGTCCCGGGCTTTGTTTTAGAAAACAGAGGAGGTCTTAATAATGCGAAAACATGCAAAGAAAAGTACAGTTATACTGGCGCTGGCGCTGGCAATGGCGCTGTTGTGTCCGTGCTTCGCCTACGGAGACGGTCCCAGCTCAGTATATATCGGCGGTGATTTCGTCCCTCCTGAAACAGGCGGCGGATCTGACACTGTTACCGATCTCTCAGTTCCCTTCGGCAGCGACGGGATCCATATCGACACGTTGAACTTTCCTGATGATAATTTCCGTGCATTTGTATCAAAAGAGTACGACACTGATAGTGACGGGAAGCTCAGCGAGTCAGAGATCGATGCTGCGGATCTGATGTACGTGATCGCGGAAAATATCAAGTCACTGAAAGGTATAGAGTTTTTAAGCAAACTGAAAGTACTGAACTGCAATGGGAATGAGATAAGTTCTCTTGATCTCAGCGGGAATACTGAACTTGAAGAGCTGCGCTGCAGCGGTGTTTCGCTTGAAAGCATCGATCTGACCGGATGCTCGAAGCTCAGGTATGCAG
>JAEEIC010000127.1 GCA_016281165.1 Bacillota bacterium
CGCGCGCTGCGCCCTCGATCACGGGGATCCCTTCCAGCTGCTGGTCGCGGTCGTCCTCTCGGCCCAGACCACGGACGTGAGCGTCAACAAGGTGACGCCGCGGCTCTTCGCCGAGGCTCCCGACGCCTTCGCGATGGCCGCTCTCCCCGAGGAGCGTGTCTCCGAGATCATAAGATCGATAGGGATGTACAGGACCAAGGCGCGTAATCTCAGGCTGCTCTCGCAGACCCTGGCCGAAAAGTACGGGGGAGAGGTGCCGGGCGACTACGACGCTCTGGTCTCTCTGCCCGGAGTAGGCAGAAAGACCGCCAACGTGGTCCTGGCCGAGGCCTTCGGTCAGCAGAGGATAGCCGTCGACACCCACGTCTTCCGCCTCGCCAACCGCATCGGTCTGGCGGCGGAAAAGGACGTCCTGAAGACCGAGGAGGCCCTGATGAAGGCCCTGCCCGAGGACTGCTGGACCGCGATGCACCATGCCCTGATCTGGCACGGCCGCCGGGTCTGCTCCGCCAGGAACCCGGCCTGCGGGGACTGCTGCCTTGCGGGCGTCTGCAAGAGGAACGGTCTTTAGCGATGGCCCTGCACATAGTACTCGTGGAGCCCGAGATCCACTACAACACGGGCAATATCGCCAGGACCTGCGCCATCACCGGCTCCGTCCTGCACCTCGTGAAGCCCCTGGGCTTTGAGGTCACGGACCGGCACCTGAAGCGCGCGGGCCTCGATTACTGGCCCTACGTCAGCATAGAATATCACGACAGCTTCGATCAGTTCCTTGAGGAATACGCGGGAAGGCGCATGCATCTGGCGACGACGAAGGGGCCGCGCCTGTACACCGAGGCCGAATACCGCGACGAAGACATGATACTCTTCGGAAAGGAGTCGGCGGGCCTTCCCCGGCCCTTCATCGAAGCCCGCAAGGACATGGCCCTGCGCATACCGATGAGCGAGGATACCAGGGCCCGGTCGCTCAATCTCTCCAACTCGGTCGCCGTGATAGTGTTCGAGGCCCTCAGGCAGCTGGGCTTTCCGGGCATGGAATAGAAGACCCCTTGAGAACAGCGGTCTTTTCGGATATAATCTTTTTATCAACAGATGTGTTTTCCCTGAAAGGAGCATGTAATGAAAAAGACAGTAAAAGATATAGACGTAAAGGGCAAAAAAGCCATCGTGAGGGTGGATTTCAACGTGCCCATGAAGGACGGGGTCATCACCGACGACGTGCGCATGACCGCCGCTCTTCCCACGATCAACTATCTTCTCGATAACGGCGCCGCGGTTATACTGATGTCCCATCTGGGCCGTCCCAAGGGCCAGCCCAAGGCCGAATTCAGCCTGGGGCCCGTGGCGGAGCATCTTAAGGAGTTGGTCGACTGCCCGGTGATCTTCGCCGCCTCCGACAGCGTCATCGACGGGAACGTCAAAAAACAGGCCGAAGAGCTCGAGCCCGGACAGATCATGGTCCTCGAGAACCTCAGGTTCAGGCCCGAGGAAGAGAAGAACGATCCCGGCTTCGCCAAAGAGCTGGCCTCCCTCGCCGACATCTACGTGAACGACGCCTTCGGCACCGCCCACAGGGCCCACGCCAGCACCGCCGGCGTCGCCGACTACCTGCCCGCCGTATCGGGCTTCCTCATCGAGAAGGAGCTGAAGTTCCTGGGCGAGGCCGTCGACGCCCCCAGAAGGCCCTTCGTCGCCATACTCGGCGGCTCCAAGGTCTCCGACAAGATCGCGGTCATCGAGAACCTGCTCGAGAAGGCCGACACCGTCATCATCGGCGGCGGCATGGCCTATACCTTCCTCAAGGCCGAGGGCCGTTCCATAGGCAACTCCCTCTGCGAGGAGGACAGGCTCGATCTCGCCCGCGAGCTCGAGAAGAAGGCGGCGGAGAAGGGCGTCAACTTCATGCTCCCCGTCGACAGCAAGCTGGGCGACCGCTTCGCCGAAGACTGCGCGACCGCCTTCGCCGACAGCGATTCCATGCCCGAGGGCTGGATGGGCCTCGACATCGGTCCCAAGACGATAGCGCTCTACACTAAAGCGGTCGCCGACGCCGGCACCGTGCTCTGGAACGGTCCCATGGGCGTCTTCGAGTTCAAGGCCTTCGAGGACGGCACCAGGGCCGTCGCCGAGGCTCTTGCCGCCAGCGGCGCCGTGACCGTGGTGGGCGGCGGAGACTCCGCGGCCGCCATCAAGAAGTTCGGCCTCGAGGAGAGCATCAGCCACGTATCCACCGGCGGCGGAGCTTCCCTTGAATACCTCGAGGGCAAGGTCCTGCCCGGAGTCGCGGCCCTGCTCGACAAATAGGGCGCGGATCCGCAGCTCACAGCGAAATACCGAAAGGAAGATAAAAATGAGAGATATATTCATAGCCGCCAACTGGAAGATGAACGGAGACCTCAAGTTCGCCCGCGAATACGCCACGATCTTCTGGCCCATCAAGAAGAAAGATCTCAAGGTCGCCATCGCGGCCCCCTATACTCTCCTGGCCCTGCTCAAGGAGACCCTCGACGGCTGCCCCTGCCTGCTCTTCGCCCAGAACATGCACTTTGAGGACAAGGGCGCCTTCACCGGCGAGGTCTCGGCTCCCATGCTCAAGGAGCTGGGCGTGGACGGAGTCATCATCGGCCATTCCGAGAGGAGGCAGTACTTCGCCGAGACCGACGAGACAGTGCTGCTCAAGACGAAGAAGGCCCTCGCGAGCGGGCTCATGCCCATAGTCTGCGTCGGCGAGACCCTCGAGGAGAGAGACGCCGGAAAGCACTTCGAGAAGGTCAGGACCCAGGTCGCCAGCCTCTTCGGCGGCATCTCCGCCGAGGACGCCGAAAAGGTGACCGTGGCCTACGAGCCCATCTGGGCCATAGGCACCGGCCGCAACGCCACCCCCGCGCAGGCCGAGGAGATGTGCGCCTACATCCGCTCGGTGGTGAGAGAGATCAGCGGCGATAAAGCGGCCGACGCTCTCATCATCCAGTACGGCGGCAGCGTGAAGACCTCCAACTGCGCCGAGCTCATGGCCATGGAGGATATCGACGGCGCCCTGGTCGGCGGAGCCGGCCTCGATCCCAAGGGAATCTGCGAGATCATCAAGAGCTCCTACGAGGCCAAGCGCGGCTGATCTGACGTGACCGGGCCCGGAGGCAGGAAATGAAGATCATAAAAGAGAACAAGCTGGCAAAGGCCCTGCTGGGGCTGGCCGTGTTCATCATATTCACCATTTTGATAAAGACCGTGGACGTGCAGCCCATAGGCCCCGAGGGCAGCAGCGTGGGCTTTGCCTCCCTCAACGGGGCCGTGGCGAA